>WQUU01000108.1 GCA_009781925.1 Bacillota bacterium
CCTCCGGGACTCTTCAGACCCAGCTTGAGGAGGGGGCGGACTGCGACGTCTTTCTTTCCGCCGCCGAGAAACAGATGGACGCCCTGGACGGGGAGGGGCTGTTGCTGGCGGGCTCCCGCGTCGACTTGCTTCAAAATGAGCTTGTGCTGGTGGCGCCGAAAGGGAATCCGGCGAACATCCGCACTTTTGAGGACGCGGCAAGGGCCGATTCCGTCGCCCTGGGCAATTCCGATGTGCCGGCGGGGCAGTACGCCCGGGAGATTTTCACGAATCTGGGCCTCTGGACGGAGGACTTTCTCTCCCGCGTGACGCTCGCATCCAATGTCAAAGAGGTTGTCTCCTGGGTGTCCGAAGGGGCCGTGGACTGCGGCGTCGTCTACAAAACGGACGCGAAGGCCGCCGGGCTGGAGATCGCCGCCTCCGCGCCGGAGGGGAGTTTGGACACGCCGGTACTGTACCCCGCAGCGGTTCTGGCCAACTCCGCAAACCCGGGCGCGGCGTTGGCATTTTTAGCTTTTCTGCGCTCGGATGAGGCCACGGCAATTTTTGAAAATGCCGGGTTCGCGATACCACAATAGAATCTCTTGCCCCCCTCCATGAGGGAGGTGGCAGCGCTGTTCTTGCGCTGACGGAAGGAGCGCCCTTGGATTTATTCCCTCTCTTTAACTCCCTGCGCGTGGCGCTGATCGCCACCGTGCTCACGTTTTTCCTGGGGCTTCTGGCGGCGAACTGGGTGAAAAAAACCCCGCGCATTCTGCGGGGTGTTCTGGACGCGGTTTTGACCCTGCCGCTGGTGCTGCCGCCCACGGTGCTGGGGTTTTTCCTGCTGAAAATTTTCGGGCCTCACGGCCCCGTGGGGTCGCTGGTGGCGTCGCTGTTTGACGCGAAACTCGTGATGGTGTGGTACGCGGCGGTCTTCGCCTCGACGGCGGTGGCCTTTCCGCTGATGTACCGCACGGTGCGGGGCGCGCTGCAGGGCTTTGACCCGGATCTCAAAGATACGGCGCGGATTTCGGGCTTTTCCGATACGGCAATTTTCTGGCGCGTGACGCTGCCAAGTTGTAAGCAGGGGATCATCGCGGGGACGATTTTGGCCTTTGCCCGGGCCCTGGGCGAGTTTGGGGCCACAAGTATGCTGGCGGGCTACATCCCCGGCAAAACCGCCACCATCGCCACCACCGTCTACCAGCTCTGGCGCACGGGGGATGACAGAGGGGCCTATATTTGGGTGGGGATCAATCTGGCGATCTCCTGCGCGGCGCTCCTGGCGCTGAATTTTATTGAGGGAAGAGAAAAGGAAGGGCGGGGGAAAGTTTCTGGGTAAAATGTAGAGTATTAATATTTGTGGAGGTTAGGAAATGAAGTATTACAAAAAAATTATTGGTAAACGCATCTATTTATCTCCTATGAGTGCTGATGATGTAGACATCTATATCAAATGGATGAACGAAAATGTAGCTCGAAGTTTTGGACAGTATCCTTTGGTAGTATCATCGAAAAGTGACTTGAATTGGTTTTTTGAACCGCCTACCAACATGCAGCGCTATGCTATAGTGCTCCTTGATGGTGATGTAATGATCGGAAGTATTAGCATACATAATATTGACCACCTCAACCGCAATGCGTTTCTCGGCATTTTTATTGGGGAAAAAGAACACCGAAGCAAGGGTTATGGTGCTGAAGCCATTTTACTAATTCTTGCCTACGGATTTAATACATTAAACCTTCACAATATTATGTTGTCCGTTGACGCGGACAATGTAGAAGGTATTGCCTGTTATAAAAAGGTGGGCTTCCGAGAGGTCGGACGGCGGCGCGAGTGGGTATACAAAGATGGAAAGTATATCGACAGAATATATATGGATATGCTGGCATGTGAGTTTCAAGGAATAATATGGGCTCGGACATCCCCCGTAGTACAAGCATAATACAGTGTTACCAACACAGGAATCCTATGAGAGACCACTTTAACCGCGAAATCAACTATCTCCGCCTGTCCGTGACGGATCTGTGCAACCTGCGCTGCGCCTACTGCATGCCGGCGGAGGGGGTCGTTAAGCGCGCCCACGCGGACATCCTGCGCGTGGAGGAGATCGGGGAGATCGTCCGGGCCTGCGCGGCCTGCGGAATTACAAAAGTGCGGCTGACGGGGGGCGAGCCGCTGGTGCGCCGGGGGATCGTGGACATCTGCCGCCTGGCCGCCGCGACGGAAGGCATTCGGGAGGTCTGCATGACCACCAACGGCGTCCTGCTGCCGGAATACGCCCAAAAACTCCGGGACGCGGGGCTCAGGCGGGTGAACATCAGCCTGGACAGCCTGAATCCGGAGACTTACCGCGGCGTCAGCCGCCGGGACGAGCTCAGCGCCGCCGAGCGCGGCCTGGAAGCCGCGCTCGGCGCGGGCTTCGACGCGGTGAAGGTCAACGCCGTGCTCATGGCGGGGATCAACGACGGGGAGATCGCAAAACTCGCGGCGCTGACACGCCGGGGGGTGGATGTGCGCTTCATCGAGCTCATGCCGGTGGGGGAGCGGGCCGCCTGGAACCGGGAGCACTTTTTGGAGAACTCCGCCGTTTTAAAGGCGCTGCCGGAACTTATCCCGGCGGGCGCGGAAGGCGTGGCAACCTATTACAGGCTGCCTTCGGCGTCGGGGCGCGTGGGGCTCATCAGCCCCGTCAGCGCGCACTTCTGCCCGGACTGCAACCGCATCCGCGTCACCAGCGACGGAAAGCTCAAACCCTGTCTGCACGCCAAAGCGGAGATCAATCTGCGGGGCCTGCGCGGGGCGGCGCTGGAGGAGACGGTTCGCGCGGCCATCGGGCAAAAACCGGAACGGCACGCGCTGGAGCGGGGCGTGTCGGAGAGCGGGCGAAATATGAATGAAATTGGGGGCTGAAGGGCAGTGAACAACGAACAGTTAACAGTGAACAACGTGGAGTTGACCCATTTCAACGAGCAGGGGCGCGCGAAAATGGTGGACGTGTCCGGGAAGGCGAAGACCGCGCGGGCCGCCGTGGCATGGGGGACGGTGGCGCTGAGCGCGGAAACTTTCGCGTTGGTTCGGGACGGGAAAATGGAGAAGGGGGATGTGCTGGCCGTGGCCCAGGTGGCCGGAATTTTAGGGGCGAAACGGACGGCAGAGCTCATCCCCATGTGCCATCCGGTAGGGCTCACCGCCGTGGACATCTCCTTCGCGTTGGACGAAAACACGCACAGCATCGGTGTCAAGGCGACGGCGAAGTGCGTGGGCGAAACCGGGGTCGAGATGGAGGCGCTGACGGCGGTGTCCGTGGCGGCGCTGACGGTCTATGACATGTGTAAGTCCGCGCAGCGAGACATCGTGATCGGGGAGATTAAACTGATTTCAAAATCCGGCGGAAAATCGGGAGACTGGAAAAGGGAGGAGTAGGGGCGATTATCAATCGCCCGCACATCCGTAGGAACCGATGCCCACATCGGTTCGTTCCCGATTTAGCGGCGCGATGTGGGCATCGCGCCCTACAGCGGGCGGCTATTATACCATCTGAGGATTGACATATTAGCCGCCCCTACTGAGTAAGGGGGAATCGCAATGGCAAAAATACGCGCAGTTTGCGTCAGCGCCGAGAAGGGGACGGAGAAGAGCCCCATAGAATCTGCCGAGCTCAGGGTGAACTACGGACTCGCGGGGGACGCCCACGCCGGAACCTGGCGCCGGCAGGTGAGCCTTTTGGACAGGGGGAGCGTGGCGAAGATGGAGGCCGGACTTGGCGAGGCGCTGCCGCCAGGCGTTTTTGGAGAAAACCTTTTGATTGAAGGCCTGGAACTCTGCGCGCTGCCTGTAGGAACACGGCTGCGCGCCGGGGGAGCCCTATTGGAGATCACGCAGATCGGCAAGGAGTGCCACAGCGCCTGCGCCATCCGCCAGCGGGTGGGGGACTGCGTTATGCCCCGGGAGGGCGTCTTCGCAGCCGTGCTGGAGGGCGGTGTTGTGCGTCCGGGGGACAGCATAGCAATCGATGTAGGGCGCGACGCCCCCGGCGCGCCGCTGATCCAAACCACCTCCACCGCACCGTATACCGCCGCCGTCATCACCGTCAGCGACAAGGCCTCGCGGGGCGAGCGGGAAGACCTCTCCGGCCCCGCGGTTGTGGAATTATTAGAGAGCGCGGGATTTCAGGTCGTCCGTACAGAGCTCGTCCCCGACGAGCGTGATCAAATCGCCGCCGCGCTCATTGCCTGCGCCGAAGCTGATATCGCCCTGGCCGTAACAACCGGCGGCACGGGCTTCACGCCCCGGGACGTGACCCCGGAGGCGACGCTGGATGTCTGCGCGCGCCTGACTCCGGGCATCCCCGAGACCATGCGGGCCGAGAGCCTCAAGCTCACGCACCGGGCTATTTTATCCCGCCAGCAGGCGGGTATCCGGGGCAAAACGTGGATCATCAACCTCCCCGGCAGCCCCAAGGCCGCGCGGGAGAATCTGAGCGCGGTGCTGGCGAGCATCCCACACGGGCTGGACATGCTGAGGGGGGAGCGGGGGGAACACTAGATATTGTGTCTTTTTTCCTTGACCCCCTCAAATTTTCATGGTAAAATAGCGCAAAACACGTCGAAAGAACGGGGACGCGGCCATGAAATTCAGAGGCAATATCGGCGCGGCGCTGCTGCTGGTTTTGGCCGCCGGCCTCGCTTATGTCGTGTTTCTGCGCGCGGGCGCGCCGCCGCTGACATCCGAGGCCGCCGTTACGCCGCCTGTCTCGGCGGCGGAGTTGCCGTCGTCCAGCCCATCGCCGCCACTGACACCCAGCCCCTCGCTGACGCTTTCACCGACCCTGTCGCCCGCGCCGACTCCCACGCCCTCTCCGACGCCGGAACTGCCGGCCGTGGATCTAACCGCGTGGAACCTCGCGCTCGTCAACAGTGACCATCCGTTGGACAAGGACTTTTCTCCGGATGTCATTACGGTCGAAAACAGCCAGAAGTATGACGCCCGGGCCGCCGACGCGCTGAAAACCTTTATCGCCGCAGCCAGAGACAAAGGGTTCAGCGTCTATCTCAGTTCGGGTTACAGAACCTATGCAACCCAGGAGTATCTTTTTAACCGGAAAGTATCCCAGATGGAGGCAAACGGCCTCCAGGGGGACGCCGCAATCACCGCCGCGGCGCGCATTGTGGCCTATCCAGGCGCCAGCGAACACCAGCTCGGCCTCGCCGCGGACATCACGGACAAATACTACGAGATCATGGACGTGAGTCTGGCAGACACGCCCCTGCTCCAGTGGATGAAGGCCCACTGCGCGGAGTACGGGTTCATTTTGCGCTACCCGGAGGGCAAGCAGGACATCACCGGCGTGATGTTCGAGCCCTGGCACTTCCGCTACGTGGGCACGGACGCCGCGGCGTATATCATGGAGCACGGCCTGTGCCTGGAGGAGTTCTGGGCGCTGTATGAGGAATAAGTTCAGGGGCTTGTCAAGAGCACGGAATAGCTCCTTGGGGAGAGGGAACCACATATGCCAACCACCCGCAAATCCAGTTTCATTGTTTTCACCGCCGCCTATGTCCTCGCGCTGGTAGCCGGCGTGATAATATTCGCCTTGCTGCGGAGCCCCGGCCCGCTTTGGCGGCTGGCCGCCGCTGACGCCGTTGCCACACTGGTGATCTGGCTCATCAGCCTTCTTGTCCGCAACGCCTCGGTGTATGACCCCTACTGGAGCGTTGCGCCCCCGATTCTGCTGGCGGGGCTCATGCTGTACGCGGGGAAAGCGAGTATTT
>WQUU01000109.1 GCA_009781925.1 Bacillota bacterium
TTTGAGCGCAAAGGTGTCATCATCATCGACAACGAGGATGACAGGCTGGATAAGGACAGCGTCATGCTGGACGCCATCGAGGCCGGCGCCTCGGACATGGAGGCGGGAGAGGGGCTTTTCGAGGTGACCACGGCCCCGGACGACTTCCAGGCCGTTGCAAACGCCTTGGAAAAGGCGGGCTATACCTTCCTCTCCGCCCAGGTGGAGATGGTGCCTGGCGCCACGATCCGCCTCGACTCCGAGGACGATCTCAAGAACATGCGCAAGATGCTGGAGATGTTCGAGGACAATGACGATGTGCAAAATGTTTGGCATAATTGGGAAGAATAAGGACAGATAACAATTAACAGTTAACAACCGACGGCTGTTGTTCGTTGTTAACTGTTAGCTGCCTTTCGGAGGTACAGAGTGCCAGAAAAACGAAAGCAAAGTTTCCTGCACGGCGCGACGATTCTGCTCGTCAGCATGACGATCATCAAGATACTCGGCGCGATCTATAAAGTTCCGCTGTACAATATCCTCGGCGACAGCGGCACCACGGATTTTGCCATCGCCTACAACATCTATAACCTCTTGGCCACGCTGTCCACTGCGGGCTTGCCCATCGCTTTGGCGCGCATGATCGCGGAGGCGCACACCCAGGGCCGGGAAAACCAGGTGCGGCGCAATTACCGCGTGGCATACATGGCGTTTCTGGTGCTGGGTACGGTGGGCTCTCTGGTGCTGTTCTTCTTCTCCGACGGGCTTGCGGGCATCATGAGTACGCCGACGGCGGGCCTGAGCATTCAGGCCCTGGCTCCGGTTGTTCTGCTGGTCTGCCTTATGTCCGTCTATAGGGGCTATGCCGAAGGACACAGGGACATGATCCCCACCTCCGTGTCCCAGGTCGTTGAGACCGCCGTCAAGATGGTCGTGGGTTTGGTGATCGCCTGGCTGCTTGTCAGAGCCGGATACAGCGTCTCCACAGGCGCGGCGGGCGCGATTCTGGGCGCGAGCTTCGGCGGGGCGGCCGCGCTGCTCTATCTCATTTTTGCCAAGCGCAAGAGAAGCCGCGTCGAAGCCCCCTACGAACAGGCGACAGACAGGGCGGATTCCTCAAAAAGAACCCTCGCCAGGCTGCTGAAGATCGGGGTGCCCATCGCCTTGGGCTCCAGCGTCATGGCCATCATGACCCTGATCGACTCGGGGCTTGTCATGTGGCGGTTGCAAAGTGTCACGCACGGTCTCGGCATGACAAATGAAGCTGCCAAAACCCTGTATGGGCAATATCAGTATGGCCTGACGCTCTTCAACGGGCCCACGTTTCTCGTCCCCGCCTTCACTGTCAGCATTATCCCCACCATCGCGAGCCTGGCGGTACAAAAGCGCCGGTCTGAGATACGGGATGTGGCGGAGATGGGCCTGCGCGTCTCCACCGTCCTCAACCTGCCGATGGCGGTGGGAATGGTCGTGCTGGCCGCGCCGCTGATGCAGGTACTTTTTACGCATTCCACCGGAGTCGCTGTAAATATCCTCTACATCCTCGGTATTGCGTCCTTCTTTGTCTGTACAACCCTGATGACGACCTCAATCCTGCAGGCCAGCGGACATGAGCGCCTGCCGGTGATCTCCATGATCTGCGGGGCGGTGGTGGAGATCGCGCTCAACTTGCTTCTGGTCGGCATTCCGAAGATCAATGTCCTCGGCTCCGCCATCGACACCTTGGGCTGCTATGTGACGATCACGCTGCTCAATCTGGTGTTTTTGCACTTTACGATGTCGGAACGCATCCGGTTTACCAAAATCATTCCGCGCCAGTTGATCGCCTCTCTGGTGATGGGCGCCGCCGCCTGGGGCGTCTATGGCCTGCTGGATAAGCTGGTTTTGCACGGCGGGCAAGCGGGCAGAATGATGACGGCGGTGTGCTTGGTCGTCGCGATCGGCGTGGCTGCTGTCGTTTATCTGGTCTTGGTGGTTATGCTGCGCGCGCTCACCTTGGAGGACGTCCTGTCCCTGCCGAAGGGCGCGAAAATCGCAAAGTTGCTCCGTATGAAATAAACGACTCCTGTCACCCTGAGCGCGGCGAAGGGTCTTAAAACCAGGATTCTCTACTGCGCTCAGAATGACAACCACGATTTTTTAATAAATTCGTTGATTTTTCAAGTTTTTTTTGAAAAATGTCTTGCACAAAAGGGAAAAACATGATAGATTTTGAGTATCGGGAAAAATATGGCGTGCAGGACTTTATCCGCCTGATTGCCGTGCTGCGCGGGGAGGGGGGCTGCCCCTGGGATCGGGAGCAGACCCATGAAAGTATCCGGCGGAATTTGCTTGAGGAGACCTACGAGGTCTGCGAAGCCATTGACGAGCGCGACTCCGAACATTTGAAAGAGGAGCTCGGTGATCTGCTCATGCAGGTCATCTTTCACGCTCAGATCGAGACGGAGCGCGGTTGCTTTACCATTGCAGATGTGGCGGACGCCGCCTGCAGGAAACTCATCACCCGCCACCCCCACGTCTTTGGGGATGTGCCGGTCAGCGGCGCGGACGAGGTTTTAAGCAACTGGGATGACATTAAACGCCGGGAGCGCGCCCAAGTCAAGACCTCCTCCGCGATGGATACGGTAGCCCGGAGTCTGCCGGCTCTCTGGCGGGCGGAGAAGCTCCAGGAGAAAGCCAAAAAAGCCGGCTTTGACTGGCCGGACATCGCCGGCCCGCTGGCGAAACTCGAGGAGGAGAAGGCGGAACTCCTGGAGGCTATTGCCGAGGATGACCAGGCCGGCGCTTTCGAGGAGCTTGGCGATATCCTGTTCTCCGTCGTCAACGCAGCCCGTTTCTTAAAAATTGACCCGGAGGACGCGCTGAACGCCTGCTGCGAAAAATTCATCCGCCGCTATCGGGCGATGGAGGAGCTGGCGGAGGAGCAGGGCGTTGCGCTGAGCGCGCTTGATCTCGCCTCTCAGGAGGCGCTCTATCAGCAGGGCAAAACAAAATTTTGGTAGGATATTTTGCATATTCCCATGGTGAGCCGCGCGCGGCAGCTTGGGAGCGCAGAATTCTATATACGACGCAGTTTCACGAAAGAATTAGGAGGAGAACAGCAAATGAACAAGGCAGAACTCGTAACAGCGGTTGCGGAGAAATCCGGTCTTTCCAAGAAGGACAGCGAAAAGGCTGTCAACGCGACACTTGAGACCATCACCAACACCTTGGAGACCGGGGAAAAGGTTCAGTTGGTCGGTTTTGGCGTGTTTGAAGTGAAGACCCGCGGTGTGCGCGTGGGCCGCAACCCCAGGACAAAGGAAGAGATCGAGATTCCGGCGTCCCGCGTCCCGCAGTTTAAAGCCGGCAAGGCCCTGAAAGAGGCCATCGGGAAGTAAATTCGCCAATAGGGAATAGGGGCAGACGTCCCTCCATAAAAATGAGAGCAGCCGTTTAGTTGCTCTCATTTTTATGGTAGGATTTCCCGATACATCGCGCCGGCGCTCTCTTTTGTCGCGGAGGCCGAGACGTCCAAAACCTCCACCTTCACCGTCCGCTGGCCAAAGCGCAGCTCGAGAATGTCCCCGGCCTTGACCTCATAGGACGCCTTGGCGGTTCGCCCGTTGACAGTGACACGCTGCCCGTCGCAGGCCTCGTTCGCCACGGTGCGCCGCTTGATGAGGCGGGAGACTTTGAGATATTTGTCGAGACGCATGGTTGTGGATTCCTTTTACCGAGATTTCTGTTTTGAACCCGATCGATTTCATAAGGAGGTACACTGATGCGAAGCAGTTCGATGATAAGGCATGAAGGGATGTGTGCTCTCGCTGCAAGCCTTGGCCCTGTTGACGCTGAGCGGTTTATCGTGCTTTTGCGCCGAGAACCGTTTGACTACACGGAATGGCGGAAAAATTTGTACAAGGATATGACACTCGATGAATTTTTGAAAAAAGCGGACGAATATCGTGGCATGGCGGAGGCGTAAGTCTCCGCCATTTTTTACTTGATCTTAAATTGTAAGAATCTCTTGACAACTCAGGGAACAAGATATATAATCATCTCGTGCCCTGAGATAGGTGGTGATAAATATACAGGCACGAAAAAAGCCGGGGCCTCATCCAGAAAAGCCATTGGATACTGAACTTAAAACGCGTGTTGATAAGGAAACGCTTGAAAAACTTGATTTTTGTAAGGATAAGCTAAATACAACACGTTCCGAAGTTTTAAGACGGGGTGTCCACAGTCTGTATGATGACCTCACAGAAAAATGAGAGGAAGCGGCCACACTCAGCAAAGTCCAACCGCTTCCAATACCGACAACCGTCAGAAAGACAGTTGCAGCGTAAATATTATATCATGCGCTGCGATGTCTTTCAAGGGTTGTACAACTTTTGAAAGGAAATTCTAATTTATGAGAAGCGAAAACGTCTTGGAAGCCCTCTATTACGGCAACATCGCCCCATTTGAAAGCCGCTTTGACCGCAATCCCGCTTACATGAACGCCGCGAAAACCCTCTGTGACCGGGAAGAACAATTGACCGCGTCATTGAATGCGGAGGAACAGCAAATCTTCGCCCAACTCGTGGACGCGCAATGCGAACTCTCAGACGTCAGTGGACTGGAATACTTCACCGAAGGATTTCGCCTGGGCGCGCAATTCACGCTTGCCGCTTTCTGATCGCCCCCAAATGAAAAAACCGCCGGGAGGCGGTTTTTTCAGTTACTCCGTCACATAGGGCAGCAGCGCGATCTGGCGGGCGCGCTTGATGGCCTCGGTGAGTTCGCGCTGATGGGGGGCGCAGGTGCCCGTCGTACGGCGGGGGAGGATCTTGCTGCGCTCGGACAGGAAACGGCGCAGACGGGCCGTGTCTTTGTAGTCAATGTGCTCGCACTTGTCCACACAGAACTGGCATACTTTTCTGCGCTTGCGCATTTTGTTCCGATCTTGTTGTTCTGTTGCCAAAGCGATGGCCTCCTAACTGTTAAATTAAAATGGCAATTCGCCGTCGTCGTCCAGCTCGGAAAAAGCGGACGGCTGGGAAGCGGGACGGCTGGGGGCGCTGTCATAAGCGCTGGAACTCTGAGACGGGGCGGGCCGGGGGGAGGGGCTGTAAGATGAGGAATAGTCGCCACCGCCCTCGCGGCTTTTTCTGGTCTCACCGAAGGTCACGCTGTCGGCGATGACTTCGGCGCTGCGGCGCTTGTTGCCCTCTTTGTCCTGCCAGTCGCGGATCTGGAGCCTGCCCATGACGATGGCCATCATACCCTTGGTAAAATTCTTGCTGACAAACTCAGCCGTCTTTTGCCAGGTCACGATGTCGATAAAATCGGTCTGCCTTTCGGCGCCGTCGCGGCCGCGAAAATCGCGATCCACCGCCAGGGTAAACGATGTCACAGGGGTGTTGTTCTGGGTGTAACGCATTTCCGGGTCGCGGGTGAGGCGGCCCATGAGAGTGATGTGGTTGAGCATAATGGTGACCCTCCTACGGCCGCAGGGTCACGAGACTGCGGAGAACGCCGTCCGTGATACCGAGTACGCGGCTGAGTTCCGCCGGAAACTCCGGCGCTGACGTGAATTTGATGAGGACATAGGTTCCCTCGGAGAAGTCGTCAATTTCATAGGCAAGTTTGCGCTTGCCCATCTCCTCCAGTTCGTCCAACGTGCCATTCTGCTCGACAAGTGTCTTGAACTTCTCGGCGATCGCCGAGCTCTCCTCCTCGTCGAGGGTCGGGTCGATGATGTACATCACTTCATA
>WQUU01000110.1 GCA_009781925.1 Bacillota bacterium
CATCACTTCGTGACAGAGTCCCTCAAGAGTGATCTCACGGCCGTACCCTTCGGGTGACGCATCCTGTTCCAGCGCTTCATTGATGGCGTTCAGCAGATCAAACAGGTATTTATCCAAAAGATACGCCTGTTGGCCGAGCTGCTGACGGATCGAATGTGCCGTCTCGAAAAACTCCTCCTTCGTGCGTTTCAGATGGGCGTATTCGACCTTTCCGAGAACGCCCTCATCGTGTTCAAAAATGTTCATTACTACCAGTCCTTTCGATTTTTTGATCGAAAGCGTTCCGAATAAAAAACGTGTGCAAAAGCGGGACGGTGGATACCGCCGTTCTCCCTTGCACACGTTCGGAACAAAATTTGCCTTGTACGGCACCAAAAATCATGTTAAACTGAACAGGTCATAGTGCCGTTAATCGGTTGTGCAGGGTGCTGGTTCACCTTCGCGCAGGGCTGCCGTGTCGTAAGCGCGGCAGTCTGCTGTGACGTTTTCCATAACAGAAAACCCTCGTCGGTGTTGTATTACAACTCTGAAACACATAAAAGTCAAGTCCTGTTTTCCGAACTTTGAAAACAGGACTTTTTGTACCGGCCGCGCCTTACATAGATTGTCATTCCGGCAATCTGTAAAACAAGATAGGAGCGGTTTCGCATGAACAGTATAACCATTTTGATATTAGTCGGCGTCCTCATGTTCGCCGTCCTCGGCCTGATCCCACTGCTGGCGCACATCTACGGTCTAAACAATATCAAGTCAAAAACCGTGGGCGATGGCCAGCACGGCACCGCCCGGTTCGCCTCCAACCGCGAACTGCGGCATACCTATACGCAAATCCCTTTTGAACCGGATCTGTGGCGGCGCGGGGAAAACCGTCCAAAGATACAGGGCATCATCGTCGGGTGCAAGGAAAAAGGCGGCGGCACCGTGGCGATGGTGGACGAGGGCGACGTACACGCCATGATGATCGGCGCCGCTGGTTGCGGGAAAACAGCCTTCTTTTTATATCCGAACCTCGAATTTGCCTGCGCCTGCGGGATGTCCTTCCTGACGACCGACACCAAGGGCGATCTGGTGCGGAATTATGGAAAGATCGCCAAAGAATATTACGGGTACAATGTGGCTCTCATAGACCTGCGGAACCCCACCCGGTCGGACGGGAACAATCTGCTTCACCTCGTCAACAAATATACAGATATGTATCTCGCCGACCCGACCAACCTCGCCGCTAAAGCCAAAGCTGAGAAATACGCAAAGATTACCGCCAAGACCATTGTCAGCGCGGACGGCGACAACGCCAATTACGGGCAAAACGCCTTTTTCTATGATGCCGCCGAAGGGCTCATGACTGCCGCCATCCTTCTGATCGCGGAGTTCGCGCCGAAGGAACAGCGGCACATCGTATCGGTGTTCAAGCTGATCCAAGACCTGCTGGCGCCCAGCGGCGTGAAGAACAAGAACCAGTTTCAACTGCTGATGGAGAAACTGCCGTCTGAACACAAGGCGAAGTGGTTCGCGGGCGCGGCGCTCAACACCGGCGATCAGGCCATGCAATCGGTCATGTCCACGGCGCTCTCGCGGCTCAATTCCTTCCTCGACAGCGAGCTGGAGCAAATCCTGTGCTTCGACACCGCCATTGACGCCGAAAAGTTCTGCCGCGAGAAGTCCGCCGTGTTCGTGGTCATGCCGGAGGAAGACCCCAACAAATTCTTCATGATCAGCCTGATCATCCAGCAGCTATACCGGGAAATCCTTTCGGTGGCCGACCAGAACGGCGGCAAGTTGGACAACCGCGTCATGTTTTACTGCGATGAATTCGGAACGCTGCCGCCCATCGCGTCGGCGGAAATGATGTACAGCGCTTCCCGGTCTCGCCGGATGAGCATTGTATCCGTGATCCAGTCCCACCAGCAGCTTGAAAAGAACTACGGGCGCGAGGGCGCCGCAATCATCATCGACAACTGCCAGCTCACCATCGCCGGGGGTTTCGCGCCGGGCAGCGAAAGCGCGGAGGTGATCAGCAAGGCGATGGGCAGCAGAACGGTTTTGTCGGGCTCAGTCAGCCGGAGCAAGAACGATCCAAGCCAATCCCTGCAGATGATCGAGCGCCCGCTGATGACGCCGGATGAATTGAAATCCATGAAAAAAGGACGGTTCGTCGTATTAAAAACCGGCGTGAATCCATTCGTGTCCCGGCTCAAGCTGTTTTTCAAGTGGGGCATCCGGTTTGACGAAAAGCATCCCTATATGATGGAGGACAAAGGCGCACGGCCTGTGGCGTATGTGTCCAAGTCGCAGATCGAGGACGAGATCATCAAAAAGTTCCCGCCGCCGCCCAGCCCCAAGGTAAATCAGCCGCCCATGAACCGCAAACGGATACCGCCGCGCCCGCGGGAAGATGACACAGCAGGCAAAACAGACGGTACCGACAGCGGCAGCGCCGGAGCGGAACAAACACCCCGCAGGCGGCCTGTGAACGGCAGCCCGAAACTAAAAACGTAGGAGGATAGCCATGCCTTATTTTAACACCATTTACGCAGATGACCGGCTTCCCAACCGGGCGAAGCTGGTCTATATTTATCTGCACGACAGGATGGACAGCGAGAAAAAGACCTGGCCGGGGATCAACCGGATCGGGTCGGATCTGTCGCTTTCCCGCAGCACGGTCAAACGCGCCATCCGTGACCTTGAAAAAACCGGGTATGTGCGGAAAGAGGCGGCCTACCGGGAGAGCAATCTCAGCCGGACATCGAACAGGTACTACCTGTTGAAATGACGATTCGCCGTCAAAACTTTACGAAAATTTATATGCCGCCGCCAAGGAGCCGGTCTATCTTGGTACTGGCCCCAGCCCCGGTTCATCGTGAACCCCCAAGGAAAAACCCACTCTAAAAAATATCACTACCAGAGAAAAAACAAAGATACAGTAGACCTTATATTTCAGGGTATATGAAAAGAGAGATGGAGCGGCGATGATGGTTCGCCGGCCGCCTCTCTTTTTTTCTGCTGGTAATTCGGTGTTTATTGATTATGAAAATTTCTCTTGATTTTTTCGTCCAGACGTAGTAAAATATTAAATATATTTATTTGAATGGACGTGAGCGTGTGGATTATATCTCCGTACAACAGGCAGCAGAAAAATGGGGTGTTTCCATTCGCCGCGTGCAGCAGATGTGCGACGGGGGACGCATAAACGGAGCCATGCGGTTTTCACGCGTTTGGATGGTTCCGAAAGACGCCGAGAAACCCGCCGACGCCCGGATGAATAACGGGAAAAAGGGCAAGCGTGAAACGGAAGGGGTTGGATGTGATAAAGACACTTAAAAAATACCCGCACGTTTTTTTGTATTACGCGCTGGGTATGTATATATTTTTTAACAGCGATATTTATTTTGGTCTGCTGCATGGAAATATGCTGTGGACGGGGTCGGAACGCATTTTCTATGGGATCGGCTGGTCGTCCGCCGCTGTGGGCGCGCTGCTGTTCGTCTTTTTCAAAAGGATGAGGCCGGCCGCGAAGAAGAGATGGGGCGCTTCGGCTTTTATCCTTGCGGCGCTATCGGTCTGCGTGGCGGGGCTTTTGATCACGCCCGTCACGTTTTGGATCTCCCTCGTGTTTGTCTATATGATGGAAGGCTTGAGCGCCGCCGTCTGCGCTTACTATTTATACCGGCTCATCCAAAACGATCCGTCCGGTTTCAAAGCCGGTATACTGCTCGCCAGCGCGGCGGTCACGGGCTTTGTCCTGATGGGCGCGGTAGAGGTTATACTCCCTTCGCAGCTCATCGTGAAGATGGTGATGCTGACCGCGGCCTTGCTCACTATGCTGTTTCTCGCCTTTCGGAAAATCAATCTTTTTGAACTGCTGGACAAACGGGAGGAAACCAGCGAGGCATACAGCGGCGGCAAACGCGGGCGCTATCTTTCGGTTATCTTCGGCGTTTCGGCGGCAATCGCGCTGATGTCTTACCTGATCGGGGTAAACGACGTCGACGTATATATGGCGCTGCCCTCAAATTTTGATTTTGTGTTTTATATCATGCAGGTGTTATACATCCCCGGTTTATTGGCGGCGGGGTTCCTCGCGGACGCGAAAGGCGGGAAGTATCTTCCTATCGCGGCGTTCGGCTGTATCCTTCTGACATCGCCAACGGTAACATTTCTAAACTCGCCGCAGACGTATATTTATTACTCCGGGTTGTCCTATTTGCTCGGCGGTTTTCTCTTGATCTATATTTTGATCAGCCTTGTGTCGATCGCGCAAAAGAGCAGGCGCCCGATGATCGTTACCACCCTGGCCGCTTTTCTGTTTTTCCTGTTCAGCGGGTTAGGCGCTTTCACTTCTGGGTTTTATATTTATGGCGACAGCATGGTTTCACTCGTCACCTACATAGGCATTTCGACCCTTCTGCTGGTGACGTTTTATCTATCCGGCGGGTTGCAGCCGAGCCATGTTGACCCGGCCTCAAGCGAAACGCCGGCTTCCGAAAGCATATCGCTGGATAGCATGACAAAGCGCTACGGCATCACCAACCGGGAGGCGGAGGTGCTGCGTTTGCTTGTCGAGGGCAAGTCCACCGACGAGATCGCCGAGGCGATGGTCATTACGAAAAATTCGGTAAACAATTATGTCAGTTCCCTTCTCTCAAAAACCGATATTCAATCACGCGCCGGGCTCATCGCGAGGTTCAGCCGCGCGAAGCTCTGATTTTAGGGGCTTTTTGGGGGGTATATGAGAAAACTCATATACCTCTTTTTTGAAAACCAGTAGAAAACTCATAGCCTGTTTTTCAAAAACCAGTAGAAAACTCACTTGTCAAATCGTATCCGATCCTGCTATTCTGATAGCAGGATTTTTTACCGGAGGTATTGTATGGCTGTTATGAAAAACTCCTACCCACAAAAAGCCTCGGTTTTTCTGAACATCATCTATGACATCGCGGAAATGCGGAAGGCCAATGTCACGCGGATGGATCATGAGTCGCTGATCATGGATACGGAGATGTACGGCATCAAAACAGAATATCTTTTTCATATTGTTCCCGCCGGAGAAGGAACGACCGTTACGGTGGAAACCGAAAAAGAGAACGATGACGCCCAACGCGGCGTGCGGCTCATGTTCGCCACCCTTGAAAACGCACTCAGTGTGTTTGATTTCCAAAATTCAGCATCAAGCCTTGCCCCGCAATAAGGCAAGCATGAAAACCCCATGCAAAACAAAACTATTTTAATTTGGAGGTATCCCGCAATGAAAAAAACAACTTTATCCAAACTGCTGGCGATGATGCTGGCAACAGCCATGCTGATGTCGGCCGCGCCGATGACGACGCTGGCCGCCGTCGGCGACGTCACGCCGGTGACCATCAACGCCGTCGGCTCGAAGGGGCAGGCGAATGTAATCGGCAATCAGGACACTTCGGTAAGCCTGAAAATCCCATCTGTATGGCCGACGGGCTATTCCGTCAGTTCGGTGGGGCTGGTACCGGTATCGGCGCTCTCGAACCCGCCTGCGTCATCCGAACTGGACGGGGCGGCCATCGTGGGTTTCACCGACGCGCGCTATGACACGGGCGGCGGCCCCGGCAGCTACATGGTAACCGGCATCGACCTCTCGCAGGTCATCGACTGGTCTACGGGCAACCCTCTCGCGCCGGGGCTATACCGCGCCGTGATCTGGGCGGGCCCGGCCGGCGGCGGCGAGGAAATACTGTACTCCTCCAACA
>WQUU01000111.1 GCA_009781925.1 Bacillota bacterium
CCTTTTTGCCGGTGGAGGAAGAGGCGGAGCGATGTGGGCATCGCCCCCCGCATTCTCTGCGGGTCGGCGGCACCCCGCTGTATCGCTCGGACAGACTGGCGGAAGCGCTTGGCATCCGGGAGCTGTACGTCAAAGACGACGGACAGAATCCCACCGCCAGCCTCAAGGATCGCCCCTCCGCCCTGGCGGTGGTCAAGGCGCGGGAGGCAGGCGCGGACACCCTCGCCTGCGCCTCCACGGGCAACGCCGCCAGTTCCCTGGCGGGCAACGCGGCGGCAGCGGGCTTAAAGACGGTCATTTTTGTACCCGCGCGGGCTCCGGCGGGGAAGGTGGCCCAATTGCACATCTTCGGCGCGCGGGTGATCCTTGTGGAGGGCAGTTATGGGGACGCCTTTCGCATGAGCGCCGCGGCGATTCGGGAAAACGGCTGGTATAACCGCAACGCCGCCGTCAACCCCTACCTCATGGAGGGGAAAAAGACTGTCAGCTTTGAGATCGCGGAACAACTCAATTGGAATATCCCCGACTACGTATGCGTCTCTGTGGGCGACGGCTGCACCATCGCCGGGGTCTGGAAGGGGTTTAGGGATTTATACGCCGTCGGCATGATCAGCAAGCTCCCGAAGCTTCTGAGTGTCCAGGCCGCGGGCTGTTGCCCCATCAACCGCGCCTTCTGGGAAAACGCACCTTACCGGCCCATGCCGGAAGACACTCTGGCGGACAGCATCGCCGTGGGCGAGCCGCGCAATCCCATCAAAGCCGTGAACGCCATCAGGGAGTCCGGCGGCCTCACGGTCGAGGTGACAGACGAGGAGATTTTGAGCGCCATGCGGCTCCTGGGCTCTACCTGCGGCGTCTTCGGCGAACCCGCCGGAGTGGCCGGTACGGCGGGGCTCAAAAAGGCG
The DNA here is from genome assembly GCA_009781925.1 of Bacillota bacterium. Taxonomy (GTDB): domain Bacteria; phylum Bacillota; class Clostridia; order Oscillospirales; family Oscillospiraceae; genus WQUU01. Next base: position 906 of record WQUU01000111.1, read on the forward strand.
CTGAAATTGGGCCTGATTCCCCGCGACGCCGGCGCGGTCAGCATCGTCACCGGCAACGGGTTAAAGGATACGGCAAACGGCGTCAAGGCCGCCGGGGAGTTATGAGGTCAACCCCCCGGCGCTGCGCGCCACCCCCTTTCGAAAGGGGTCTAAAAATCGCATTGGCCTTTATGGCCTCGGGGCACTCCAAACGCTTTGGCGGAGATAAACTCTTGACGCTTATCGGCGGCGCACCCATGGCGGAGCGCTGTTTTCGCGCGGTTCCAACCGGGGTATTCGACACCGTTTCCGTCGTCACCCGAAGCGGGGCCGTGGCGGATCTGGCCGGGCGCCACGGCTTCGCGGCCGTCATGAACTCCGATCCCACTGATGATACGGCGGAGACAATCCGGCTGTGTGTTGCCGCCGCCGAAGGAGCTGACGGCTGTGTCTTTGCCGTATGCGACCAACCCTATCTGACCGCGGATTCCTACCGGGCTCTGGCGGCGGCTTTTGCCGCACAGCCGGACTGTATCGCGGCTCTGTCCTGGCAGAACAGACCCGGAAACCCGGTGCTCTTCCCCGCAGCGCTTTTCGATGAGCTGCGCGGCCTGCCTCCCCACGGCACGGGCCGGCAAATCATTGCGCGCCACAAGCCGCTTTTGCGCCTTGTAGAGGTCAGCGACGAGCTGGAGCTGTGCGATATCGACACAAGAGAAGATGTTGAGTTTACATAATATATATTAGTTTACATAACAATGCCCCGCTGACACAGGATCGCAGCCAGCGGGGCATTAGACTTCCTCGTAAATTGTTATTTGTCATTCTGAGCGCAGCGAAGAATCTTGGTGTTAAGACCCTTCGCTGCGCTCAGGGTGACAGCCTCTTCGATCCTCGTCAGCAGTTCCTCCCGCCCCGTCCCCTTTTCCGCCGAAAACGGCAGCACCGGCACGTCCTCCCCAAAATCCAGAGTCTCCCGGATGCGCTCCAAGTTCGGCCCGTACTCGCTCTTTTTGAGTTTGTCAAACTTGTTCGCCGCGACGACCAGCGGGCAGTGCGCCGCCCTGTACCAATTTGCCATGGTCACATCGTCTCCCGTGGGCTTGTGGCGCGCGTCCACGATGAGGATACCGAGGGTGATCAGCCGCGGTTCCGCAAAGAATTGCTCCATGAGCGCGCTCCAGCGGTCGCGCTCGGCTTTCGAGACCTGGGCGTAGCCGTAACCCGGCAGATCAACGAAGTAACAGCGCTCATCGATGCGAAAATAGTTGATATGCACCGTCTTCCCCGGGGCCGCGCCCACCCGGGCGAAGTTGTTCCGGTTTAGAAGCCGGTTGATCACGGAGGACTTGCCCACGTTGGACTTGCCCGAGAAGACGGCGGTGGGCAGCCCGTCCCGGATAAAGTCGGCGGGCTTGACGGCGGATTTGATAAATTCCGCGCGGTTTACATTCATAGTAACCCCTATGGTTGCGGGCGGCCGAAGGCGGTCGCCTCTACTGGCGGATGTTGATGGCCGTGCCGGGGGTGTTTTCGTCCGGCGACGGCTGTAGGGGCGGCCGCCCCCGGCCGCCCGCGCCCGCCATGTCCAATTCCTCCTGCGCGGCCTCGAAAAGGCGGCGGTTGAGAGCCGTGTCCAGAATCTTATCCACGTGGTCGGTGATGATGAAATGAAGCGCCTTGCGAACCTCGGGGTCAATATTTTGCAGATCCGCCTCGTTGGCGGCTGGGATGATCACATCGTGCACCCCGGCCCGCAGGGCGGCCATCGTCTTTTCCCGCAAACCGCCGATGGGCAATATGCGCCCGCGCAAGGTGATCTCTCCCGTCATGGCCACGCTCCGGCGCACGGGAATACCCGTCAGCGCCGAGATGACCCCGATGCAGATGGTGATACCGGCGGAGGGCCCATCCTTTGGCACCGCTCCCTCCGGGAAGTGGATGTGGATATCCCGGTTTTTGTAGAACTCCGGATCGATACCCAGTTTCCCCGCCCGGCTGCGGATATAGGAGATGGCCGCGTGGGCGCTCTCCTTCATCACATCGCCGAGGTTACCGGTGAGCTCCAGCTTGCCGGAGCCCTCCATGATGTTACACTCGACCTCCAGAATCTCCCCGCCCACGGAAGTCCAGGCCAGCCCGCGCGCCAGCCCCACCTCGTCCGCCGGGAGCACCGGGTCAGGCTTATACTTTGGCGGGCCCAGCAGGGGCTCGATCATCCCGGCCCTGAGTTTTAACCCTCTGGACTCCCCGGCGGCGATCTGCTTCGCCGTCTTTCGGCAGAGGGCAGCCAGCTCCCGCTCCAGGAGCCGCACACCGCTCTCCCGCGTATAGAGTGTGATCACCTCGCGGACGGCATCGTCACTCAGGCTGAGTTTTTGGGCGGCCAGGCCGTGTTTTTTGCGCTGTTTCGGCAAGAGGTGATCTTTGGCGATGCGCAGTTTCTCCTCGTCCGTGTAACTCGGCAGCTCGATGACCTCCATCCGGTCCAGAAGCGCCCGCGGGATGGTCTCCGTGGTGTTGCAGGTGGTGATGAACATCACGTCGGAGAGGTCGAAGGGCAGCTCGACGTAGTGATCCCGGAAGGCGTAGTTCTGCTCGCTGTCCAAGGCCTCCAGCAAGGCGGCGGAGGGATCTCCCCTATAGTCGCTGCCCAGCTTGTCGATCTCGTCCAGGAGCAATAAGGCGTTGGAACTCCTCGCCTGGCTGAGACCCGCGATGATGCGCCCCGGCATGGCCCCGATATAGGTTTTGCGGTGGCCTCTGATCTCCGCCTCGTCGTGCACGCCGCCCAGAGAGATGCGCGCGAGCTTGCGGTTCGTGGCCTTTGCCACGCTGATGGCGACGCTGGTCTTGCCCACGCCCGGCGGCCCCACAAGGCACAGCGCGCTGGCCTTGAGCCCCGGGCTGAGCTGCTTGACCGCCAGATATTCGATGATCCGGTCTTTGACCTTTGTGAGGCCGTAGTGGTCGGCGTCCAAAATTTTACGCGCCTTTTGGATGTCCAGGCGCTCCTTGGTTTTCCTGCGCCAGGGCAGCTCCAGAACCGTGTCCAGATAGCCGCGAATGAGGGCTCCCTCCGCGCTGCCCCCCGGCTGTTTTGCCAGGTGGCCGACCTCCTTTAAGAGTTTCTCCTCCCCCTCTGCGGGCAGGCGCAGGGCGTAGATCTGGCGGCGATAGTCCTCCAGCTCCTCAAAGAATTCGTCCTCGGCGCCAAGTTCCGTCTGGATGACTTTCAGCTGTTCCCGGAGGTAATAGTCTTTTTGGTGGCGGCTGACTTCCTCGTGAACCGCGCCCTGGAGCTCCCGGTCGATTTTGAGCACGCCGATCTCATGCCGGAGGATCTGGCAGATCAGCTCCAGCCGCTTCAGCGGGCGCAATTCTTCCAGGGCCAGTTGTTTTTGCTCATGGGGCAGATAGATGCTCTGAGCGATCGTATCCGCCGCAAAGCCCGGCTCCCCGCTGTTCACGATCTGGAGCAGCATCTGCGGGCTGACCGCGTTGGAGAACTGGGCGTATTCCTCCAAGAGGATCAGGCAGCGGCGCAGCAGAGCCTCGCCCCGCGCGCCGCCCTTGCCGGCGGCGCCCTCCCCCACCCGCTCCACCTCCGCCCAGAGGCAGGGTGAGGTGCTGCTGACGCGGAGCATGCGGGCCCGGGCAAGGCCCTCCATCATGACGCGCACGGTTCTGGTTCCGGGAATGCGCAGGAGCTGTTTTAACTTGCTGACGGTGCCGATGGCATAGAGGCCCTCCTGCCCCGGCTGCTCCTCCATGATGTTTTTCTGCGCGGTGAGGAAGATCAGCTGGTCACCGGAGAGCGCGGCGTTCAGCGCCGCGACGGAATTTTCCCGCTCCACCTCGAAGTTTAGGAGCATTCCCGGAAAAACCGACATGCCCCTGAGCGGCAGCAGGGGCATGGTCTCGATATTGGGTTGTGTGGATTGGTTATCTTGCATGGCTCTCCCTTATTTAATACTTACCGGCGATCAATGCCGCCACATAGCCGGTTATGACTGAATATTTTGTAGCTCCGGGGGCATTCAGCAGACCTTGGAGGCTGCTGGTAATGCCCCCAGCCGACGCACTGTACTCCGTCTGCAGGCGGCGTTTCACCCGGATAAGTGCCAATAGAAATATTCAAATCACCGTTACGGGAATAAATCGTGATCATCTTTGTGATCTGATTTCCATCCGTGTCAACAAGATTGTGATTCATCGCCGTGTTTCCGTCAACCGTCCACCCGGCCTCCTGAAAGGCGTCCATAAATGCCGGAATATCCGATTTGGAGAATGTAGTATTGTCACCCTTGCATACTACTCACCAAATCCATGACACATCGTATTTCTGGATATTATCGTCTATTGTAATAATCGTTAAATTTTCTGCGAGAGCGGTTGAAATAAGCAAACGGTCAAAAGGGTCTTTCTGGATAAACGGCAAGGAGGAAAGTCCTCTCAGATACTCGTCCTCAATTTGCAGAATATCAAAGTCTCTTTTCCTTACATCCTCAATCAACTTGTCAAAGGTAAAGCTTAAGTTTAGTTTCCCCAAGTTTACTTTTATCGCTATTTCCCAAAGTGACATAGCGTAGACATATAAATCGTTTTCAGGCCGTTTAATCAGTTCTTTTATTTTTTGCAGCAATTCAGAAGAATTTTCAAAATACCAGATAAGGGCGTGCGTATCAAGCAAATATCTCATTCCATATACTCCCGCATCTCTTCAAGCGGTTCGTTAAAATCGTCTGACATCCAAACCTTATCTTTCCAAAGACCTAACGCCGTCGAACGCGGCAGCTTAGCCGATTGAT
>WQUU01000112.1 GCA_009781925.1 Bacillota bacterium
TGCACTAATTTACGGTGGAAATTTTTGTAGGGAACGGATTTATCCGTTCCGACAGGCACGAAAATCCCGAATTCTCGGTTTACGGAACGGATAAATCCGTTCCCTACGAGTTTATAAACCGCACGATTCACGAAAAGTTAGTGCACATGAGGGAGCGCCCTTGAACTTACCCATTCAACGCTTTTTCCAAAGCGTTCAGAATGTTCTCATAGCCCGTACAGCGGCAGAGGTGGCCGGAGATCTCATGCCGCAGCTCTTCGCGGGTATACTTCTCCCCGCGGTTGAGCAACTCCAGCGCCGTCATGATGATGCCGGGCGTGCAGAAGCCGCACTGGACGGCGGCCTCGTCTACAAAGGCCTGCTGAATCGGATGCAGCGCGCCGGTACTGGGGTCGCGGAGGCCCTCGACCGTGATGATCTCCTTTCCGTCCGCCCAGATCGCCAGATAGATGCAGGAGTTGAAGCACTCCCCGTTGACCATGACGTTGCAGGCCCCGCACTCGCCCACCTCGCAGCCCTTCTTCACGCTGGTGAGGCCGTAGTCCTCCCGGAGCATATCGGTGAGCGACGCCCGCACATCTACGGGGCGCTCGTAGTCCCTGCCGTTAATCCGGCATTTTACGGTCTTATACTCTGCCATCAGATCACACCTCCAGCCTTTTGGGTCGCCTCAATGAGCGCCCGCCGCGCCATCTCAACAGCGATATGCTGACGGAACTCCTTCGCGGCGCGCCAGCTCGTTCTGGGGTTGATATCCGCTAAGACGGCCTTCGAAAAAGCCTCCGCCGTCTCCTCCCCCACCGGGCTTCCGTTGGCTGACGCCTCCGCTGACGGCGCCCGCATAGGCACCGGCCCCGCCACGCCAAAGGCAATGCGCACCCGCGCGTAGGACTTTTTGTCTTCGCTGAGCGCCACGTTCACGCTGCAGCCCGTGGTTGCAATGTCCATGGCCCCCCGCATGGCGTACTTGATGTAGCAACCATAGCAGTTTACATAACTCAATTTCGGAATGAGGATCGCCGTCAAAAGCTCTGCCGGGCGTAGATCCACTTTTCCGGCTGTGATGTAAAAATCCTTGATGCCGCAGCGCCGAACCCCCTCCGGCCCCGTGATCTCCAACACGGCCTCCCAGGCCATGAGGGTCGAGGCCGTGTCCGCGGAGGTGACGCCGTTGCAGATGTTGCCGCCGATGGTGCCGATGTTGCGCAGCTGGGGCCCGCCCACAGTGCCCGCGGCGTCTCCCAGCACGGGAATATACTCCCGGATAACGGGGTCGCGGCTGACGTGAGAAAAGCTGGTAAGCGGTTTGATGCGGATCGCGCCATCCCCGTCCAGACTGACGCCCCGGAGCTCGTCCAGGAGGTAGATACTGACGGCCTCGCAGCCCGCGTGTTTCCCGCCGCGAACTTCGACCAGAAGATCGCTGCCCCCGGCGAGAATCTTTGCCTCCGGATGCTCCCCAAGGAGTCTTACCGCGTCGGCCACGCTCCGGGCCTCATAGATCGCCTTAAAATCATACATTACAGCAGGCCCTCCTCGCGAAAGCGTTGAAACAGCAAATGCGGCGTCATGGGCGCGGCGTCCAGCGCGACGCCCGTGGCGTTGAGTATGGCGTTGCGGATCGCCGGAGCGCAGGGCACCGCCGGGGGCTCACCCAGAGCCTTTGTCCCAAAGGGGCTGGTGGGCTCCGGATTCTCCACAAAGCGGCCGAGGAGATCGGGGTGATCCAAGGCCGTGGAGAGCTTGTAGTCCAAGAGGTTGCCGTTTAAAGGTTTGCCGGTCTTCTCGTCGAAGAGCAGCTGTTCGCCCAACCCGTAACCGATGGACATGCTCATGCCTCCGTGAACCTGGGCCAGCGCCAGCTTGGGATTGATTAGCCTGCCGCAGTCGTGTACGTTGAGGATATGCGCGACCCGGGCTTTGCACAGCGCCATGTCCACCTCCACCTCCGCGAAGCAGCAGCCGAAGGAGTAGGCATTGCTCTTGCACTGGGCCAAACTCTCCGCAAAAAACTGTTCGCTGTGTGTCGTACTGTAGAGGGCCTCTGTGGCCAACTCCGCCACAGAGATGAGCGGCGCGGTGGGGGCTCCTGAAGGAAGCGGCGCGCCGTGGGCGGCTGAAGGAAGCGGCGCGCCGTGGGCGGCGCGCCCTACAATCTGGCTGTCCCGGATATCCAATTCTTCTATTGGGCGCTTTAAAAATTCCGCCGCATAGGCCAAAATCTTTTGTTTTAAAATGCCGCCGGTCTGGGAGAGGGACATGCCGGCCACATAGGTCTGGCGGGAACCATAGGCCCCGGTGCCGAAGGGGTAAACATCCGTATCCTGGGCGGAGACCACATGCACGTCCTCAAAGCGCAGGCCCACGCTCTCCGCCGCCATCTGGGCAAAGACAGTGTCGGCCCCCTGGCCGATCTCCGTCTCGCTGATAAAGAGCTGGATCGTGCCGTCCTGATTCATGATCATCCGGGAGGCGCTGACCTCCAGGGAGATGGGCCATACGGCGGTGTTGTACCAGAAGATGCTCATGCCGACGCCGCGGCGGATGTTGCCGGTCTGCTTCGCGTAGGCCGCGCGCTTATTCGTCCAGTCCACGTATTTTAAACCCTCCTGGATGCACTGCTCGTGGCTGTCCGTCCAGTTGACATTGTGGGAAAATCCGTCCGTAAAGCCCACGTCCATCACATTCTTGCGCCGCAACTCGATGGGATCCATGTTCAAAATTTTCGCGATGTCGTCCACTTGGCTCTCCATGGCGAAGGACACCTGCGGAATACCGTATGCCCGCATGGCGCCCGCCGCCGGCGTGTTGGTGAACACCGTGTAGGCGTCGTATTCATAGGCCTCGCACTTGTAGAGCTGGGAAAAGGCGGAGCAGCCTTTTAGGGCGATGCTGTGCCCGTGGCTGGCGTAGGCCCCCTGCTTGGAATAGGCCTCCATCTTCCGGCCCACAAAGGTTCCATCCTGGCGAAACCAGGTGGTCAGATGGTAGCGGATGGCGTGGCGCACGCGCTGGCAGGTAAAAGTCTCCTCCCGCGCGACGTCAATTTTTACGGCCCGGCCGCCGAGCTGCATACACAGCCAGGCGCAGAGGGGCTCATAGAGCGCGTCCTGCTTATTCCCGAAGCCTCCGCCGAGGGTCGGCTTGATGATCCGCACGTTCCCCCAGGGGATACCCAAGGCCTGGCCCACGCAGCGGCGGACGATGTGGGGGATCTGGGTCGAGGCGATCACGACAATTTTCCCCGCCTCCATATAGGCCACGGCGCAGTGATTTTCCAGGTGGCAGTGCTGGGCGATGGGGGTGTCGTACCATTTGTCCACGCAGAGGAGCCCAGGCTCTTTGATCGCTTCCGCCAAGTCGCCCTTGGTTCCATGCGCGTGGCCCAAGATATTATTGGGATACTTCTCATGCAGCCGGGGCGCGCCGTCCTTCATGGCCTCCTGAACATCCAACACAAAGGGCAGTTCCTCATATGTAATCTGCACAAGCCGGGCCACCTGCTCCGCCGCCACGTCGTTCTCGGCCACGACGGCGGCTACGTCGTCTCCGTAAAATCGCACGTGCCTCTCCAGCACATGCCGATCGGCCACGTCCTGGTGGGCGGGGTCAGTGGACCAGGGGTGCCCCGCCGTGGGGAAAGTCCATTCCGGCGCGTCGAAACAGGTAAAAATTTTGACCACGCCCGGCACGGCCATTGCCATTGTTATGTCAACTGATTTGACGATGCCGTGGGCGATGGTGCTGCGGACGATCTTCGCGCACAGTACATCCCGCGGGTAGAGATCCGCCGTGTACTTCGCCGCGCCCGTGACCTTGTCCACCGCGTCCACGCGCCTTGGGCTTGTTCCGACTACGTTCAAATTGAATCACCTCAATTATGATTATTGCGAATATTTGTCATTCCGAGCGCAGCGAAGAATCTTGTCCCGTCCGCTATTTAAGATTCTCTGCCACGTTCAGGATGGCAGTTTTTTAGGAAATACCCATCAAAAAATCCGCACTCCCGCGACGTACTTGTGCGCAACATCCTCCGCCCGCGCCAAATGCACCATCCGCTCAAAGCGCTGACTCAGGCTGTCCTCTGAGTTTACATAACGCCTATCATCCACCACCAAAATATCCGCCTCGTAGCCCGCGTCGAAGGCTCCGACTTTTCCGAAAAATGCGCCCCCTCTGCGGGTAGCCAGGGCGAAGGCGTCTGCGGCTGTCAGCGCGGGGAGACTGTCGTCCACGAGCCGCCAGCGGAGCTTGGATACGTCAATGGCCGCGCGCATGACCTCAAACAGATCAAGGGTATGCCCACCGGAGATGTCGCTGCCAAGGCCGATGTTTAGTCCGGCGTCCAGATAGCGGCGCACGGGGGCGGCTCCGCTGCGCACGTTGATGTTGGACGTGGGACAGTGCGCCGCAAAAGTGCCGGTGTCATGAATTATGTCAATCTCACGGCCGCTCAGGTGGACGCAGTGCGCCATGATGCTGCGCTCTCCCAGCAGACCGAAAGCCTCATAAACGCCCGTGTAGCTGGAACTGTCCGGGCAGAGCTTCTTGACCCAGGCGATCTCGCGCAGATTTTCGCTCAAGTGGGACTGCAGGGGCAGTTTCCGCTCCCGCGCGAGTCTGCCGAGCCCGCTGAGCAGTTCGTCCGAGCAGCTGGGGACAAAGCGCGGCGTCAAAATGGGACGGCAATGCGTAAAACTGTCCGCCGCGTCCAGCCAGCGCTCTGTGGCGCGGAGAGACTTCGATGCGCTGTCCTCGACATAGAACGCCGGACTGTTCCTGTCCATATTCACCTTGCCCACAAACGTGAAAAGACCGCTCTGCTCCAACAGCCGCATGAGCTGAAGTGTGGCGTCTCCGTGGATGGTCGCGAAAACACAGGCCCTGGTCGTGGCCGAGCGGCGCAGGGCCGCGCTGAATTTCTCATATTCCGCGGCGGCAAAATCCTCGTCGGAAAAATGGGCCTCCGTCGGGAATGTGATCGTGTTGAGCCAGTCCAGGAGCTCCATGTCCAGGCCCAGACCCAGATTCCTGTGCTGGGGCGCGTGCAGATGCAGATCGGCAAAGCCCGGAACGATCAGCCCCGCGCAATTTTCTATTGGCAGACCTCTGAAGCGTTCCGGCAAAATCGGAAAAACCCCGGCGCAGCGTCCGCTCTCCACGACCAGATGGCTGTGCCCATGGAGCGACAGACCGCTGTCTGGCGCAGTGTGTACAATATCGCCGAACAGCACAAATCCGTCCATCATCTGCACCCACTTCCTGTCATTATTGTACACCTCTGCCGCCGGACTGTCAAGCGGTTGGGCCTTGCCAATTCCGGCGTTTCAGGTTATAATTACTTTTAATCGCGGCGCGCCAAGCGCGGCGCGCCCTACAAGATGGAGATGATTTTTCATGATCGATTTGACAAAGCGCCCTGATACCCTCAGGAAAAATATCGCCAAAGCGCGCGCGCAAGGCATCGTCGTGCCCACCCTCGCGGAGCTCAGAAATCCGGAACTCGTTCCGGAGGGCATCAGAGAGCGCCTTTCCAAAACCGGTATCTTTGAAATTGATCCGGTCAATCTTTTCCGCATCACATGGAAAAACGAGCCCAAGGAGCACGGAGGGCTCTTTGGCGCTCCGAACTTTATCGAGCTGCCAAGCCGCCTCACCGGGGTCAAAGCCCGGATCGTCGCCATGGCGG
>WQUU01000113.1 GCA_009781925.1 Bacillota bacterium
CAGCATGAGAAAATCCTCGCAGTGAGAGAGAAAATTAGAATTGATATTATACTACAAAAATGAAAAATGCGCAACAGTCCCGCATGGGGCGCACCGATTTGGGAATGCTTCCATAGGATAGCACAGGTTCTGGAGCAGAGAATTAACTAAAATCGGTTAAGCATATAGCTTGTACACCTTTTTTGGTTAAGTACTTGACAATTAACCGATTTTGGTGTATTCTATGGGAGGTAACCACATATGAGGCGCACATCCGACGGGAGAGACAAGACCATGTACTGTGTCATAGTTGGCGATATTGTGAATTCCAGAGAGATGGACTTTGAGACGCGTGAGGCCGCGACACGGGCGGTCAAAGCGACGCTCAATGGGATCAACACAAAATATAAGGATGTTATCCTGGCGGACTTCGGCATCGTCCGGGGCGACGCGCTGGAGGGCGTACTGACCGAGCCGAGTTACGCGCCTCGAATCCTCCCGGAGATCATCCGGAATCTTTACCGCGCGCAAAAAGTCACACTGCGTTTCAGCGTGGTCATCGACGAACTCAGCGTCGTGAGCAATGATCGCAATGAGGCGGACGGCCCGGCGTTTCACACCGCCTTAGAAAAGCTGGATACTTTAAAGGCGCGCAAAAGTGACCACTGGCTGCAAGTCTCTTTTGTAACAAATACAGTCGAACAGCCCTTGGTGGACGGTCTGTTTGACCTGTTGACCGCGCTGACCGGGGGTTGGACGGATCGCCAGCGGGAAATTGCCTGGGCGATGGACGAGTCTGCCCGAAAGCAAAGCGCCGTCAGCGAGGCGCTTGGGATTTCCCCGCCCGCCGTGAGCAAGCAGCTCAGGGCGATGTGCTATGACCAATATGCCTACGCGTGGATAAGATTGGAAGTTTATTTGCTGGATTTAGAGAAAAAAATCGAAAGAGAGCCGGTAGCCGTATGAATCTCGTCCTTGTCATTCTCCTCCTCGCCCATGTCCTCGGGGATTTTTACTTTCAGACGGACAAGCTGGCGGCGCGCAAGGGAAAAATCGCCGGGGTATTGCTCCACGGGGCGGAGTACGCGCTCACGGTGTGCGTGATTTTGCTCATCGGCCTGCCCTTTCGTGGGAGAACCTGGCTTCTCATAGGCGCCGCGAGCATATTACACCTGGGGATCGACTCTGCCAAGGTCATGTTCGGCAAAAAATTGAAAGCCTCCATCCTCTTTCTCCTGGATCAATTCTTGCATCTGGCAAGTCTGCTGCTTATCTTCTGGCTCTGGGGTGCGGCGCTGACGGCGCGCGGCTTCGTCTCCACGGAGATCGCGTATCTGCCCGCGCTGCCGGTGACAATTTTGCTTGGCCTGCTGCTCGCCCTGCGGCCCGTGGGGATGTGGATCGGCAAGGGGAAAGGGGAGAAAAACGCCGGACAGACCATCGGCTATCTGGAGCGGGTACTCATTCTGCTGTTTTTGCTATACCGGCAGTTCACCGCCATCGCCTTTGTGCTGACGGCGAAGTCCGTGGCGCGGTACGATGCGATTTCCAAAGAACGGATTCGGGCGGAGGATTTTTTGATCGGCACGCTCAAGAGCTCCGCCGCCGCGTTTCTCATCGCGCTGCTGCTAGGGCTGATCGGGAAGGGTACATAATACCAAAAAACGCCTGGAATCTCATCATATTCCAGGCGTTCTCCTATACTTGTCCCTATTCCGAATCGATCGGCAGGCCCTTGTGCTCCCGCTCCTTGATGGCCTCCTTGCGGCTCAGATTGATCCGGCCCCGGTCGTCGATTTCGACGACCTTGACCCAGGTCTTCTGGCCGATTTTCAGCACGTCCTCGACCTTCTCCGTGCGCTTAAATTCGAGATCCTTGATGTGGCAGAGACCGTCTTTTCCCGGCACCAGCTCGATGAAGGCCCCCATCTGGGAGTTGTCCTTCTTGCTGAGGAGGTACTGTACGCACTTGCCGAAGTACAGGGCGCCGACCTCCGGCACAAAGACGATGTTTTCGATGATGCTCCGGGCCGCTCGGCAGGCGTCGATGTTCTCGCTGGCGATATAGATGCTGCCGTCGTCCTCGATGTCGATCTTGCAGCCGGTGTCGGCGGTGATCTTCTGGATCACCTTGCCGCCGGTGCCGATGACCTCGCGGATCTTGTCCGGGTCGATGGTCATCTTGATCATCTTCGGCGCGGTGGGGGCCAGCTCCGGCCGCGGCTCCGCGATGCAGGGGAGCATGACCTCGTCGAGAATCTGAACGCGCGCCTGCCGGGTGATCTCGAGGGCGTTTTTGATGACAGGGTGGATGAGACCTTCATTTTTTAAATCCATCTGGATGGCGGTGATGCCGGCCTTTGTGCCCGCGACTTTGAAGTCCATCTCGCCATGGAAGTCCTCCACGCCCTGGATGTCGATGAAGGTCGTCCAGCGCTCGTCCCCATCGGAGATGAGGCCGCAGGAGATACCGGCCACCGGGGCCGTGATCGGCACGCCCGCGTCCATGAGGGCCAGAGTGCCCGCGCAGACGCTGCCCTGGGAGGTGGAGCCGTTGGAGGAGAGCACCTCGGAGACCACGCGGATGACATAGGGGAAGTCGTCCATGGCGGGGATCACGGGCTCCAGCGCCTTCTCGGCCAAAGCTCCGTGGCCGTACTCCCGGCGGCCCGTACTGCGGCTGCCCCGGGCCTCGCCCACGGAGAAGGACGGGAAGTTGTAGTGGAGCATAAAGCGCTTCTCCTCCTCCTCCCAGATGGTGTCCAGCTTCTGGGCGGCGGAAATCGTGTTTAAAGTTGTGGTGCACAACACCTGGGTTTGGCCGCGGGTGAAGAGGCCGGAACCGTGTACCACCGGGATGACGCCGACTTCGGCGGAGAGCGGGCGCAGTTCGTCCATGGCCCGGCCGTCCACGCGCTTATTGTCCAGCAGCCAGCGCTTGACGATCTTCTTCTGCAAGCGGTAGAGGATCTCGTCGAGATACTGCATGAGCTCCGGGTGCTCGGGCTCATATTTCTCCTTCACGGCGGCAACCCACTCGTTGACCCGGGCCTCGCGGACGTTCTTGTCGTCCGTGTCCATGCAGTATTCCATACCGGCCATCTCGTTTTCGACGAGTTTTTCGAATAACGCGTCATCGAAAGCGGCATGCTGATAGCTGAACTTGGTTTTTCCGATCTCGGCGACCATTTTCTCGATGAGATCGAGGACGCCCTGAATCTTCTCATGCGCCGCCACGATGCCCTCATACATGACATCCTCCGGCACCTCCTTGGCCCCGGCCTCGATCATGACCACCTTTTTCCGCGTGGCCGCCACGGTGACGGTCATGCGGTTGCTTGCCTGCTCGGCCCTGGTGGGGTTAAAGAGGTATTTCTCCCCGTCCCAGCCCAGGACAATGCCGCCGATGGGCCCGTCCCAAGGGATGTCGCTGATGGCCACGGCGGCGGACGCGCCGATCATGGCGGTGATCTCCGGAGAGCAGTCCCGATCCACGGAGAGGACGGTACAGGTGATGACCACGTCGTTGCGCAGGTCAGCCGGAAACAGCGGGCGCATGGGCCGGTCAATGAGGCGGGAAGCCAGCACGGCGGGCAGACTGGGGCGGCCCTCGCGGCGCATAAAGCTGCCGGGGATGCGGCCCACGGCGTAGAGCTTCTCCTCAAAGTCCACAGAGAGAGGGAAGTAGTCGATGCCGTCCTTGGGCCGCGCGGAGGCGGTGGCGGCCACTAGAATGACGGTGTTGCCGTATTTGGCCAAAACGGCGGCGTTGGCCAGCTCCGCGAGCTTGCCGACCTCTAGGCTCAGAGGGCGGCCGCAGAAATCCATGCTGTAGGTCTTGACGTCAAAAGTCTTTTGCTTGATGATCATACTGCTCCTTTCAAAATTGGGGTTTCATAAAAACCCGTCTTCTTGGAGCCGCAGCCTTTAACACTTGAAAAACAGCCGAAATTTATATGTCATTGCGAGCGAAGCGAAGCAATCCAGCGCATTCATATTTAAGGATTTTCTGGATTGCTTCGTCGCTGCGCTCCTCGCAATGACGGGGGTTTCAATTCGGCGGATTTTCAATTGCTAAAGGGCAGCTCCGGTGAATGGTACGATATATTATTGCCAAAATGGGCAGTAATAACGAAAATTTATAGCGTAGGGGGCGATGCCCACAGCGCCACGCCGCACAGGAACCGGGCCGATGTGGGCATCGCCCCCTACAAGGTCAAAAACGCCATGCGAACGACAGCCAAACCGTTAAAAGGCTTCCGGGCAAAAGCGGCCGGAAGCCTTTCGGTGTCACTTTCTGATGCCAAGCTTTGCGATGACGGCGCGGTAGCGCTCGATGTCCTTCTTTGCCAGATAGTCCAGCAGACGGCGGCGCTTGCCCACCATCTTGAGCAGGCCCAGACGGCTGTGATTGTCCTTTTTGTGAACTTTTAGATGTTCGTTGAGCTGCTGAATACGCTCGGTGAGGATGGCAATCTGCACCTCCGGCGAGCCCGTGTCGGCCTCGTGGGTGCGGTTTGCCTCAATGACGCTGGTCTTTTGTTCCTTGGTAATCATGACCGATCCCCCTTTCTAAGTTTCGCTAGTCCCGCCGGCACGGTAGAGGGGAGAAAGGGTTCGCTCCCTGAACTGCGCGCGGGGGAAGACTTTAAGCCTTAGAATTTTATCATATCAGGGGAATTTTGTAAAGGAAAAGTTTTTGTGCAGCCCCGTTTGGATCATTATTGCACCGAAAAATCACACCGAAAAATCTTCTTGCATTCAAACTGCCGATGTGTTAAAATCGCTTTACCAAGAATCCGGGTGTGGCGCAGTTGGTAGCGCGCTTGACTGGGGGTCAAGAGGCCGCATGTTCAAGTCATGTCACTCGGACCATAAAAATGTCAAGCCCCCGACAAAAAAATCAGCGGAATGTCCAAAAGTTTTGCCATTCTATTGTGAGAAAACACAAGGATGAGCAAGCATTTCACTGATTTAGATGTCGGGGGTTTGATTTCTCTATTGCCATTAGCCTTTTTATGCCGTCTGCGCTCTGAACGTTTCGGCGCTGATCTCCCCAAGGATGAATTGCTCATACAGCTGGCGGGTTGTTGTCATCATCGTCATCGTCTTTTTCGCTGAACGGCTTCTTTCCGTGGGCCTCCCGGTCTTTGTTGATCTCCTCCGACCGCATCGTAGATGAAGTCGAAGTTGATCGCCCGGTCTATGTCTCGCAGCAGGTGATCTTTGGGGACTAGTTCCTCGATGCTCAGCATCTGTATTTGATCCCGCGTCTGGCGCTTTTCCCGGCTCAGCATGGGCTCTTCTCCTCTGTTACCTTTTCCCCATTATACCACAAAGTCCCTGAAAACTCGAACGTTTTCAAGGACTTTGTCTTCATCCTGAATCCCCGCCTGCCTGGCGGGGATTTTTCGCCGAAAGACAGCTTTTTCCACGTTTTTTGCCCTGCTTTCTTTTGCGCACCATTGACAAAAATGGCGGCGAGTGCTATACTATTGTTCGTGCAATATAAACATTTTTTAGAGGAGTATTTTACATGAAACAACGATTAACCCGTTTTTTAGCAGTTATCCTCGCGCTCGTGATGGTGCTGGGGATCGGGCCCCAGTTTACCGCCCCCGCACATGCGGCAACGGAATATACCTACAGCGTCCATGTC
>WQUU01000114.1 GCA_009781925.1 Bacillota bacterium
GAATGCGGGCCGCCGAGGGCGGCGGCCCCTACAAGGGTATACCAATATCAAGGGTTGTAGGGGACGCCCCCTTGGGCGTCCCGCCAGGAGAACCCCTTTTATTCGCTTTTCTCGTCTTTCTCGTAAATATACGGTACGATCACGGTCACGACTTTTCGGAACTGTTTCAAGTGGTTTTCAATAAAATAGGCGGTTTGATTGTGCAACAGACGGTTTAATAAGTTGTTATCCACGTATTTCGTCATGATGACAGTCAGCTTCTGGTGTTCCTTCAGCGTCTCTTCCTTTTTGGAGATGTAATCGTCGAGCGGCGGAATGAGATCCCTGAACGGAGCGATAACGACCTCAAGCTTGATATCGTCGCCAAGCGCGGCCTGGATTTCTCTGACACGCGCCGCGCTCGGCTCTTCCGTTGAAATATGCAGCGCGGTCAGGTTATTGGAAATCGTCCGCGCGTAGTTGAGCGTTTTTATTGAGGCTTTATTGAGGCTCCTGAACAGAATCACGCAGGGCGGGTTTGCCTCATAGGGCGGCTTGTGCCGGATCTCGTCCGCGACTGCGGGATCCACCTCAAGTTGCTTGGCCACTTTGTCATAGTGCTTTTTTATTTGAAGCATGATGAAGATCAGACCCGGTATCACGATCAGCAGCGCCCAAGCCCCGTCCAGAAACTTGAAATAAAAAACCACCGCGAGCCCGACAAGCGTGATTATGGCGCCAAGGAGATTGATCAATATCTTGCCATGCCAGCCTTTTTCTTTGAGCCGCGTCCATTTGACGACCATACCGGTCTGGGACATCGTAAATGAGATAAACACGCCCACGGCATAAAACGGGATCAGGCGGTGCGTATCACTGTCAAAAATGATCAGCAAGGTGCAGGAGACCACCATCAGAAACAGGATCCCGTTTGAAAAACTCAGTTTTGCGCCGCGCTGGGCGAACTGCCGCGGCATAAAGCCATCCTTCGCCAGAATCGACAGGACAATCGGCAGATCGTTATAGGCCGTGTTTGTTGCCAACAGCAGAATCAGCGAGGTTGAAAACTGCAGGATATAGAACATAAACGACTTTCCGAAAATAGCGGATCCGAGCTGGGAAGTGATCGTCACATCGGGGAGCGGGGCGACATGCAGGAAGCTGGCCAGCGTCGTGGTTCCGCTCATAATGAAAACGATGGTGATTCCGAGCAGCAATAACACCGTCTTGGCCCTTTTCTGTGCGGGCGGGCGGAAGTTGGGGATGGCGTTGCTCACGGCCTCGACGCCGGTGAGCGCCGAACAGCCGGAGGCGAAGGCTTTCAGATAGATCAGGATGAATACGTCGTTTGAGACGGAGTGGACGGTGTTGGCGTAGACCGAAGGATCAATTGGCGTCAGGGTTCCGGTGATTTGCCTGAAAAAGCCCACAACAATCATAAGACCCATGGAAAAAATGAAGACATACGTGGGGACGCCGAAGATGCGGGAGGATTCCCGGAGCCCTCTGAGATTCAGCACCGAGACGAGTATGATGCAGGCGATCGAAAACGGCGTCCGATACGGCAGCATAAAGGGAAACGCCGCGATAATCGCCTGCGTGGAGGCCGAGACGCTGACCGCGACCGTCATGATGTAGTCCACGATCAGCGCGGTTCCGGCCAACAACCCGGCCTTTTTTCCGAAGTTATCCGAGGAGACGAGATAGGAGCCGCCGCCGTTGGGATAGTGGTTGATGATTTGGGAGTAGGACACGACGAGCGTGACCAGCAGGACGATGATCGGAATCGCGACAAAGGGCGCGTACTGATAGGCGTTCAGGCCGATCGCCACGCCGGCCACAAGCGCGATCATAATTTCTTCCATGGCGTAGGCCACGGAGGAGACCGCGTCGCTCGCCAAAACGGGGAGGCCCCAGAGTACGTTCAGTTTTTCGCGGGCCAACTGATTGTTGGACAGAGGCCGCCCCAAAATGGCGTTTTTGATGTTTTGCAGACGCATTTTTTACACTCCCCGCAGTTTTTCAAAAAATTCCCGCAGCAAATCCGCGCACTCAGTTTCCAAGACGCCGCCGTAAAGCGCGGGCCGGTGTCCGTAGCGCTCCTCAAAAAGGTTTATCACACTGCCGCAGGAACCAAGATTTTCCTCCCGCGCGCCGAAGACGACGACGGGGATCCGCGCGTTGAGGATTGCCCCCGCGCACATGGGACAGGGCTCCAGCGTCACATAGAGTATGCAGCTGCCGAGCCGAAAGTCGCCGGCTGCGGCGCAGGCGGCGGCAATGGCCTCCATCTCCGCATGGGCCAAAGCGTTTTTGCGTTCTTCCCGGCGGTTGCGCCCCTTGCCGACGACACGGCCCGCCCCGTCAACGACGACACAGCCCACCGGCACCTCGCCGGACGCAGCCGCCGCCCGCGCCAGGTTTATCGCCAGGCGCATATAGGCTTCGTGGTCTAACTGATTCACTATTCGCTATTACCTATTCCCTGTGCCCAAATACCCTTCCAATATCAATGACGCGGCCACCGCGTCCACGACGGCCCTGTGCTTTTTCATGCGCTTGCCGCTCTCGTGGAGGATGCGGTGGGCGTCCACCGTGGTGAGGCGCTCGTCCCAGAGGATGACGGGCACATCGCATATCGCCTCCAGCATCGCTTTGAAAACAGCGCTCTGTTCGGCGCGCGGGCCCGTGCTGCCGTCCATATTTTTTGGGTGGCCCAGAATCAGCCGGCCAACGCCTCTGGCTTTGGCCTCCGCCGCGATTTTGGCCGCGGCCTTTTTCATGTCGCTCTCATGGAGCGTCCAGGCGTCCCCGCAGAGACTGCCCGTGGGATCCGAAACGGCGAGGCCCACGCGCACGTCGCCGAGGTCAATGGCCATCACTCTCATGCGTCCACCAGTTTGGCCTTGCGCAGGGCAGTGCGCAGACGGGGGAGAAAGGGCAGGACAATGAGCTGGATGCCAAACATGATGCCAAACTGCGGCAGACGCGTGACAAGCTCGGCAAAAAACGGCAGCTTATACATGAGCGCCAGCGCCAATGTCGTCAGACCCAGGGTGCAGATAATTTTTTCCGCGAGATTGGCCACAACCACGTTTGGGAAAAATTTCACCTGTTCGCGGTGCAGCGCCAGCCCGAAGATCACGCCGCCGATCACAGCCGAGAGGGTGATGAGCGGGTTGACGCTCCCGCCGGGCGACGGAATAATCAACTGCCCAAGCACGTCGGACAGACCGGCGGTCACGCCGCCCCAAACGGGGCCGAAGAGCATTCCGGCAAAGGCGACCGGGATAAAGGAAAAGCCGATGCGCATATTGAGCGTGGAAACCGAGAGCAAGCGCGTGAGCACGATGGTGAGTGCGATCAATACGGCGACTTGGATGAGCGTGCGGAGCGGGAACTTAGTTTTCATTGGCTTCCCCAATCATTTTTCTGACAATCCCGGACAGATAAAATGAGCCGGTGCAGACGACCAGGCCGTCCTCCCCCGCGAGAACCTTGGCGAGGGCGACGCCCTTTGCAATGCTGTCCGCCGTGAAAACGGGTTTGCCGGACGAGTGTATACCCTCCGCAGAGAGCAGGACTTCCGCCAAGTCCGCGGCGGGCAGCGCCCGGGAGCTCTCCGGCGTGGCGGCCACGAAGGCGTCCGCCGCGGGGGCGAGGATGTCCGCGAGGCTTTGGTAGTCCTTGTCGCTTAAAACGCCCAAAAGCATCACCGTAAAGACGCCGGGGAAGTAGGTGTTCACGCACTCCGCCACCGTCTCGGCGCACTGGGGATTGTGGCCGACGTCCACGATGAAATAGGGCCTCTCCCCGACGAGCTCAAAGCGCCCGGGCCAGCGCGCCGCGCGCAACCCCCTTTGGACAGCCTCTTGCGGAATATTGAGGCCGCGCTCCCGCAAAACGTCCACGGCTTCCAGAATCGCGGCGGCATTTTTCAGCTGGTGCGCGCCGAAGAGGCCAATGTGATATTCCTGCCCCCGGTAGCGGAAGATTTGCCCGCGGAGACTGTTTTCCACTTCGCGCAGCTCCTTTGGCTCCGTGACCCGCAGGGGGATGTTCAGAGCCGCGCAGCGCTCCCGCACGACCTGCTCCACCCCCGCTGTCTGGGCGTAGAGCACGGCGGAACTGCCGGGTTTTAGAATGCCGCACTTCTCCGACGCGATTTTTTCGACAGTATCCCCCAGCTCTCTGGTGTGATCCAGGCCGATATTGGTGATCATCGCGCAGAGGGGCGCGTCGATGACATTGGTGGAGTCCAGCCTGCCCCCCATGCCGGTCTCCAGCACGACCGCGTCGCAGCCGCTTTCGGCGAAGTACAGCATGGCCAGAGCCGTGACAATCTCAAACTCCGTGGGGGGATCCGCCATGGCCCGCGCCTCCGGCGCGACGCGCTCGGTGAGGGCGCAGAGCGTCTCATCGGGGATGAAGGCGCCGTCAATCTGCATCCGCTCGTTGAAGCGGGTCAGATAGGGAGAGGTGTACAGCCCGGTTTGATAACCCGCCTCCCGCAAAACCGAGGCGAGCATGGCGGCGGTGGAACCTTTGCCGTTTGTGCCGGCGATATGGACAAATTGCAGCTGTCTCTGTGGGTTGCCCAGGCGCCTGAGGAGTTCCCGCGTCCGGGAGAGGCCGGGTTTGCTGCCCTGCCAGGACACGCTATGGATAAACGCGAGCGCCTCAAAGATGGTCAAACTTTCCGCCTCTTTTTGTAATGATCTGTCATTCTGAGCGCAGCGGAGAATCTGAAGACCCTTCGCCGCGCTCAGGGTGACAGGAAATAAATTGCTCAGGGTGACACAGTGGGGTGACAGTGGATAAATTACTCGGGGCGACAGTGGGTTCGAGTCCAATTGCACAGTATACCATGAACCGCCGTGAGAATCAACTCAGAATTTCAAATTGCCGGGGAAATCCTCCAAATTGCCGGGGAAAAACGCAGACTCCTATCAAAAACGCGGCCTTTTGCCTTTTTCGTGGCGCCGCCGACAGGTTCCCCGCGGGAGATGTCGAAAGAATTTGGCTCATGTCGCTAAAAAGGTGTAGGTTTTTGTTGCTAAAATTCCATTATTATGTTACATTATCAGTATACGGGAGAGTAAGGGGGAGAAATTTTTGGAGACGAAAATTCTTGTACTGCTTGTTGACGCCAGTGACGATTTCCGCAGCCTGATGAGCGGGCTGCTGACCGCGGAGGGGGACATCGAGGTCGTCGGTACGGCGGGGGACGGTCTGAGCGCTCTGGAGGAGATCAAAAAAAAGGAACCCGACGTGGTCTTGCTGGATCTGGTACTGCCCAGATTGGACGGGCTGGGGCTCCTGCGTCTGCTCTCCGAATTGCCGGAGCGCGAGAGGCCAGGCGTCATTGTGGTCTCCAGTTTTGTCAGCGACAAGGTTATGAAAGACTGCTCGGAGCTGGGGGCCTATTACTTTTTGACAAAGCCCTGTGACACCGAGGCGGTCATCGGCCACATCCGGGGCTGTCTGGGGGAAAAACAAAGCGTTCCGGAGGCGGCGCCCGGCCCGACAGGGCGGCCGCGGCGCACTCCGCAGAACCTGGAGAGCGTCGTGACGGATATCCTGCACGAAGTGGGCGTTCCGGCGCATATCAAAGGCTACCAATACCTGCGCGAGGCCATCCTCATGGTCATCGGCAATATGGATACCATCAACTCCGTGACCAAGGTGCTGTATCCGGGTGTGGCGAAGAAATACGCCACCACGCCGTCCCGGGTGGAGCGGGCCATCCGCCACGCCATTGAGGTGGCCTGGGATCGCGGGGACATCGAGGTGCTGCAGCGCTTCTTTGGCTACACGGTGAGCAACATCAAGGGCAAGCCGACCAACTCGGAGTTCATCGCCATGATCGCGGATTCCCTGAGCCTCAGGAGGAAGTCGGGGGAGCTATAAGGGCAAAAGCGCTTAAAAAGGGCCATAGCAAAACGGGGCGTCCCGGACGCCCCGTTTTTGCTTAATCTCCAAAATCGGATATCACTTTTTGTTTTGACTCTTGGCTCTGATAACGAATGCGCCAACGATCATGATTAGAGCCCCAACAGCCGCAACGATCACGCGTCCCCATGCGCCTAGGTCAAGTACGTTAATTATGCTAAAGATAGTAATAAGCGTAAGTACTATTATAATCAGCATCATTGCAGCCGCGCCCGCTTTCTGTTTCATACCAACCTCCTCCTTTCTTGCTTTTATCCTTCGCTCGCTTAACTGTTCAGCCCCTTCTTCTTGTAGGCCAGGATAAACAAGACCAAAAACACGGCGATGTTCGCGAGAATGATCAGAAGGGGTTTCACGATGCTCGCTGAGGGATCGCTGCCAAAAATGACATTCATCTGTTGGGTATAGAAGAAGTTCCCCACCATTTTTAACGAGTCATTGAACTGAGAGAGCAGCGGGACTAAGGCAAATATCAACGCAATCGGGGTGGCGAGGGCGGTGGCCGACTGCTGATTTTTTGAGAATACCCCGATTATGGCGCCGAGCAGCGCGGAGGCGACCGAGCACAGGAGCAGGATGGCGATAAATCTCACCATCATCATCCCGGAGAGTTGGGCGAGCAGGGCGAAGACGACCGACACAAGCGCGCAGGCGATCAGGATAAAGCCGACGATGCCCAATAAGTAGTGGTAGGGTTTCACGCCGGCCATCGAGAGGAAGCGGAGGCTCTTGTGCTCCTTGTCCTCGGATATGGCGGAGGAGATCAGCAGCAGTGGCGTCATGCCCACGAACATAGCCGCGAACATGAAGATAAACATATTGTGCGGAATCGACGGATCCGATATGAGTGTGGTCATCACATAGGCCATAATGGGGAAAAGAATGAATTGGATAAAGATTGTGGCGTTTTTGATGGCATCTCTCGCCTGTTTGACAAAAATCGCTTTGACGCTTTTCATGCCTCCGCCTCCCCCGTCATTTGAATAAAGACCGCTTCCATATCGGGAATTGTCCTCATCGCGTTGTGGCGTTCGCAGATCTCTCTGGGGACGCCCTGTTCGACAATCTTTCCGCCGTGCAGAAGCGCCACATAGTCGCAGAGCCTGACCGACTCCTCCATATTGTGGGTCGTCAAAAAAATGGTGGAGCCCCCGTCGCGCAGCTTAAAAATGAGCTTGTGGATGTCGTTGGCCGTCACGGGGTCGAGGCCGCTGGTCGGCTCGTCCAGGAACAGAACCTTCGGCTCGTGCAGAATGGCCCGGGCCAGCGCCAGGCGCTGCCGCATACCCTTTGAGAGCTTGTTCACGGGCCTCTTCTCGGCCCCGTCGAGCTCCACGTTTTTGAGCGCCTCAAAGGCCCGGCTGCGGGGAATTCCGTAGATGGTCGCGAAGACGTCCAGGTTTTCGATACAGCTCAGCCGGGGGAAGAGACCGTCCTCATCCAGCATCAAGCCGGTCTCAAAGGGAGTCGCGTCGATCTCATGGCTCCCGCTGTCCGCTTTCAGCTGGTTGGTGAGAATGTTGATAATCGTCGTCTTTCCGGCGCCCGAGCGCCCCAGCAGTCCGAAGATTTCCTTGTCGCTCGCCTCAAAGCTCACGCCCATCAATACGGCGTGCGCGCCGAAGCTTTTGACAATGTTGTCCATCCGGATCATTTATTGCACCTCTCCTTTTTCAGTTTATTTTTCTTGATTCTTTTGTTCTATGCGGCGCGCGAAACCGCCGTATATAGAACAGTTGCATTATACACAATTTTTTGTCGTTTGTGTGCATTTTTGCGCGAAAGTTCATTTTCTGTCTGAAAGTACGGTGGGGCTGCAAGTAGATCAATAAAAGCGGATCGTTGGTGTTTTACCAATCCATGCCCGTCTGTAGCAAAACGGGGCGTCCGGGAGGCCGCCCCCTACAATATGTGCTATATGATGTAAAATGCATCCACATGATGTAGGGGTCGGCGTCCTCGACGACCCGTCTTGCTTTGCTATTTACTTCTCCCAGTTCGGATCGACCAGCGGTTTCCCGTCTTTGTCCACCAGTACGGTCATACCGCCGGCGGGGCCCCAACTCGCGAAGAAATACTGCACGCCCGTCTCGTGGTCGGTAATAATTCTCATGCCCTTATACCAACCTGCGTTTTCACCCTCGAACGCGGTAAATCTTTCTTTGGACATTTTTTACCCCCTTCCTCTACCATTTTTCCGGGTAGAGAATAAACCGCGTTGTTTTACTTTTCGTTTTTCTTTGCTTTTGCCAGCTTTACAATGGTGGAAACTAAGACCAGAGCCCCGACCAGTGACAATGCGGCGCCTACAATAGACAACCAGTCCAGCTGCGGATTCAGAACCCAACGATTCAACGCATACGCAACGACACCCAGAAAAACCATAAGGCAGCCGATATAATAAGACACCGGATACTGTACTTTTTTCATCTTCAATTCTCCTTCCTTAAACGTATTTTTTGATACAGGGATCACTCCCGAATATCCCGCTCGCGTTTCAGTTCTTTGACTTTTTTGATGTAGCGCGGAAAAAATTTGAAGAAGCACACGATGTCCAAAATCAACAGGGGCCCGAATATCACGTAGACAGCCACTTGGAAGGGGGACAGCGGCAGGTTGTTCACAGACAAATCAATCATGGCGGGAATTTGCATCAGAACCGCAAAAAGTATGAGGCAGCCGATGGCGATCCACAGCCCGACAATTCTTTGGTAATGCGCAATGCGGGATTCAATATCACTGAATATTTCAAAGGGGCCATCGGCGGCCTTTTTTCTGAAATAGACCCAGTTCAGATACGAGGCCACCTGTTCCGCGCCGCTGTCCTCCATGAAGTGAATGTATTTGACGCTGTCCGGGTGGGTGACGCGGTTTTTCAGCAGTTCGATCCGATAGATGTATTCCCCCGGGACACAGTCTTCAAACGTATAGTGGCAGAAGTTATAGTGCATCATGGCGAAGCCTTTGGCGACCTTTTCATTCAGCCATTTTTCTTCTTTTTCGTAATCCGCAAAAAATTTCCACTGTCTTGTTATCATGACCGTGTATCCCCCAGCTCTTCTTTGCCGATGATGAGCAGTTCTTCCAGCCGGGACAGTTCGCCGCGCAATATTTTTCTGCCGAGTTCCGTGACGACATACGCCTTCTTGCGGGAGTCCCGGTTCTCACCCACGGCGCGAATCCACTGTTTTTCCAAAAGGGTGTTGATCGCCCCGTACAGGGTGCCCGCGCCGAGCAGGACTCGGCCTTTTGTCAGTTTCCCAATGTATTGCATGACGGCATAGCCGTGCCGGGGCTCCAACATGGAGAGGAGGATCAGATAGACCCCTTCGGTCAAGGCGCTCTGTTCAGAGAGATCGGCCATATTTCGACCTCCTCTCTAGTATTACGGCCATTATAACGGACGACGTAATAGTTGTCAAGCACAAAAAATGTCCTCCGGCCAAATCGCCGGAGGACATTTTTTGTGCCTTGCGCGCTTAGGTATAGTACAGCTCCGGATGTGCGCTCAGGCAGAAGTACTCCGTGCCTGAGCGGTAGTCGTGGAACGCGAGGAATACGCCGCTCCCTTGGCGGAACTGCGCCTGGAACACCACCGCGGGGTTATTCATGTACCGCTCGCCCTCCAGAAGGCGCAGGGCCAGGCGGACGTCGCGCTCATCCGGCTGTGTCCGGGCAAAGCGTGAGCCGCCCGAGCCGGAGTATTGTCCTTTTTGATAGACGACATCGTAGATTGTGTCCGGGAACTCCGGGCTCGCCACGCGGTTGAGCACGACCTCGCCCACGCACAGCTTCCATGTGTCCGGGAGCCAGTTGGAGCCCGCCTCCCAGGTCATGACTTTCGCCAGCAGGTAGAGATCCTCATAACTGACTTTGGGGTAATCGAGCCCCAGCGCGTCGATTTTCGCGTTTCTGGCGTCCTGAGCCGCCGTGCCGGCCGCCGTATTGCCGCACATCGCCGCCTGAACCATCTGCTCCATGTAGTCGGTGCTGACGGCGGGAGCCTGCGCGCCGCCGTTGTCCGCCGTATCATCCGCCAGCGCTGTGCCGGTCACGGAAAAGACCAGCGTCAGGCACAGAGCCAGCGCCGCAATTCGCTTTAAATTCACGTTTGACCTCCTTTTTACGTTCTGCTGCGCCACTGTGGGAAAGGGTGCTGTAAGAATATACGTTGTGCATCTTGTCTAGTATGCTTCTTTTTCGAAAATTTTCCGAATCTCCCGCGGGCGCGCAGTCCGCGACATATTGTAACCATTTTGTTAGAAAGATAGTAACTATTTGTTTTAATTGGGTAAAACGAATCTCATGTTACCAAAAAGCAAGACAAAAATGCAAGTGCAATCGTGTGAATCATGCAAACTTTAGATATTTAACACCAAAATAGCCGCAAAAACAGCCGATATTTCAGTTATTTTGGTGGATGACAAACGTGAAAACATGTCATTCCAAGCGGCTCTGGTGTGGCGGTCAAATTGATGAATCAGCGGCAAAAAAGAGCTTGCTTTATGTATATTTATTCAGAAATTCTTCATTCTTTCATTTTTCTATTGCATATTAAAGCGTTTTGGACTATACTCTATATTAAATACAGACGTGGGCCGCCGAGGACAGCGGCCCTGCATAAAAAATTCAGATTGGAGAGATCAAAATGAAAAAGACTACAAAACTGTTTTCCCTGCTTTTGGCGCTGTCCCTGCTTCTGGGCCTGGCCGCCTGCAGTTCGGCGGGGAGCTCCACGGCTTCCGACGTGACCGCCGCACCCGCCTCGCCGACGCCGACCGCCTCAGCCGCTCCCGCGCCCACCGCATCCGATGCGGCGGCGCCCAGCCCATCGGCTCCGGCCCCGGCCGGCACGGCGGCTTTTACCACCGTGACGCCCGGCGTGCTCACCATGGCGACCAACGCCGCCTTTCCGCCCTATGAGTACTATGAGAACAACCAGGTCGTCGGCATTGATGTGGACATCGCCAATGCCATCGCGCAAAAATTGGGGCTCGCGCTGGATATCCAAGATATGGAGTTTGACTCCATCATCACGGCAGTCACCAGCGGTAAGGCCGACATCGGCATGGCGGGCATGACCGTGACGCCCGAGCGCCAGCAGGCTGTGAACTTTACGGACAGCTACGCCACCGGCGTGCAGGTCGTCATCGTCAAGGGCGACAGCCCCATCACCTCCGTGGATGATCTCTTTGCCGCCGGGGCGAACCACATTGTCGGCGTGCAGCGCAACACCACCGGGGACATCTACACCACCGGGGACATCGCGGACGCCGGCCTCGGCACCATCGACCGCTACAGCCGGGGCGCGGACGCTGTCATGGCCCTGATTAACGGCAAAGTGGACTGCGTGGTCATCGACAACGAGCCGGCCAAGGCCTTTGTGGCGGCAAACCCGGGGCTCAAAATTCTGCCCACATCCTACATTACAGAGGACTACGCCGGAGCCATGTCTAAGGATAACCAGCCGCTGTACGACGCCGTGAACCAGGCGCTGAAGGCCCTGATCGCGGACGGCACGGTGCAGGGCATCATCGACAAATACATCAAGGCGGGTTAAGCCATGCCCAACCCACTGGATACATGGCCTCAGGTCGCGCCTCAGTGGATGCTGGACGCGCCTCGTTGGCTGGAGAACTTCTTTTTCCGCTTCTATCAGAGCTTTATTTTTGACAGCCGCTATGTCCTGTTTTTGCGCGGCCTTGGCAACACGTTGCTCCTTACCTTCTTCGCGCTGCTGCTGGGCGTCGCTCTGGGTGTCGTGATTTCTCTGATCCGTGTCACCTGGGACAAAAACAGTACAAATCTGCGCGGGCCGGGCAAGGCGGCCCTGGGCTTTTTTAACGGCTTTGCGAGGATATATCTGACCATTATCCGGGGCACACCGACAGTGGTGCAAGTGTTTATCATGTTTTTTGTCATCTTTGCCACCAGCAAGAACAAGCTCCTGGTGGGCAGTCTCACTTTTGGCATTAACTCCGGAGCTTATGTAGCGGAGATTATCCGCGCCGGCATCATGTCTCTGGACGCGGGCCAGGAGGAGGCCGGACGGAGTTTGGGCTTTGGGTATGTCCCAACCATGCGCCATATTATCCTGCCACAAGCCTTTAAAGCGGTGCTGCCCGCCCTGGGCAACGAGCTCATCGTCCTGATCAAGGAAACCGCCGTGGTAGGCTGGATCGGAATGCCGGACATTATGTATGCGGCCTTATCCGTCGGGGGTGTGACCTATCAGTACTTGTTCCCATTGGTGGCAGCGGCCCTGATCTATTTGGCGCTGGTCATGATCCTCACTTGGCTGCAGGGCAAATTGGAGCGCAAGCTGCGGGTGAGTGAGAGCCACAGTCCCGTCAAAAAACCCGGCATCGGAGCCGGTGTCTTTCGCCTGAGGGGGGGCGTGAAATGAGCGGCGGCGCCTTGATTCAGGTACAAGAGCTGGAAAAACATTTTAACGGCGGGGAGGTCAAGGCCCTGCGCGGCATTGACGCCGAGATTTACAAAGGAGAGGTCGTGGTGATCATCGGCCCCTCCGGCAGTGGAAAGTCCACTTTTTTGCGCTGCCTCAACCTTCTGGAGCGCCCCACCGCGGGCCGTGTCCTCTTTGAGGGCGACGATCTGACAGATCCCCAAACGGATATCAACCTGCACCGCCGCCGCATGGGTATGGTGTTCCAGCTCTTTAACCTCTTCCCGCATATGACTGTGCTGCGGAATATGACCGTGGCTCCCGTCAAGCTGCTCAAAAAGAGCAAAGAGGAGGCCGAGGAGCAGGCCATGGCGCTTCTGAAGCGCGTGGGCCTCGACGACCGGGCGGGGGCCTATCCCGCCCAGCTCTCCGGTGGACAGAAACAGCGCGTGGCCATTGTGCGCGCGCTGTCCATGGAGCCCGCCGTCATGCTCTTTGACGAGCCCACCTCCGCCCTTGACCCCGAGATGGTGGGGGAGGTTCTGGATGTCATGAAGCAGTTGGCCAAGGACGGCATGACCATGGTGGTCGTCACCCACGAGATGGGGTTTGCCCGCGAGGTGGGAGATCGGGTGCTGTTCATGGACGAGGGGAAGATCGTGGAGGAAGGGCCTCCGGGAGAGATGTTTGACCGGCCCAAGAGCGAGAGATTGCAGAACTTTTTGGCAAAAGTGCTGTAAGGGCAGATAACAAGGCGCGATTTCAAATAATGAGCAAAACCCCTGAAACCACGCGTGGTTTCAGGGGTTTTGTTTTCTATCCGGTATCCGCGATTGCGAATTTCAGTAACTGATGACACGCAGCTCAAAATAGGCTTGAGGGTGGGCGCAGACGGGGCAGACCTGCGGGGCGCTCTCGCTGTCTACGGTGTGGCCGCAATTGCGGCAGATCCAGACGACCTTCTCCGCCCGCTGAAAGACGGAGCCGTCATCAATATTTTCGCGCAGTTTTTGATAGCGCTCTTCGTGGGTCTTCTCAATCTCGCCCACCGACGCAAAGAGAAACGCGATGTCCATAAAACCCTCTTCGCGGGCCTCCTCCGCCATGCGCTTGTACATCTCC
>WQUU01000115.1 GCA_009781925.1 Bacillota bacterium
GCGTATTCCGGGCAGTGTTCCATGTGGTGGCGCACATTCTCCCGCATGGCCGCGAAAAACAGCGCGTCCGTGCCGGGGAGGTCATAGAGTTTTCGGTGGTAGAAGAGTTTTAAATGAGCGCTCACGCGGAATCCCCCTTTGCCGCGCCCGCCCCGGGCCGACCGCGCCTGAGCAGCAGCCAGAGCCCGGCCGGGAACATCAGAATCGAGATCCACTGGGAGGTGGACAGGCCGAATAAAAAGCCCCGCACCGCGTCGCCCCGGAAAAATTCCAGGATGAAGCGCATGGCGGCGTACGCGAGCAGATACGCGCCGGTGAGCGCCCCGTCCCGGGGCCGTTTTCGGCCGAAAAACATCAGGGAGAGAAAAATAATGAGGTTTCCTGCCGCCTCAATGAGTTGGATCGGCAGCAGCGGAACCCCGTTCGGTGCGGCCAGGGAGCGGGTGAAGGTCACGGAGAGGGGGCCGCTGTAAGGCTCACCATAACAGCAGCCGGCGGAAAAGCAGCCGACTCTGCCGAAGGCCTGGGCCAGGGGGACGGTGGGGACACAGATCTCTGCCATGCGCAGAAAGCGGAATCTATACTGTTTGCAGTAAATCGCCATGCCCCCGAGTCCGCCGAGGAGCGCGCCATAAAACACAAAGCCGCCGCGCACGTAATCCAGAAGGATCGCGGGATTTGCCCGAATATCGTCCCAGGTGGCTACAATTTGCGGAATCGCCGTGATCAGATACAGAAGCTTTGCCCCGATGACCAGGCCGATGATCATATACAGGCACATGAAAAAGACATCGTGGCGCGGTGTTTCATATTTTTTTGCGCGCAGGACGGAGATGAGAACGGCCAAACCGACCCCGGCTGTACAGCAGATGGAATACATGGGAATTTCTCTGCCAAACAGGACGATAAAAGGAAGCATGAAAATAACCCCCGTCTATATGGGAATAAAAGGCTTGTCGCAAAATACAAAAGCGGGGCGTCCTCGACGACCCGCTTTTGCAACAATCCCTTTCAGGCGATGCGTTAACCCAATGGAGACCAAGACCATCCGCCAGTGGCCGCTGTGTATACCACACAGACTGTGCAGGTAATAAAGCCGACCGCGGAGAGCGCCAGCCCGACGATCGAGCAGACGAGACCTGCCGTTGCCAGACCTCTGCCATCCATGGCGCCGGCTGCGTCCATATCTTTCCTTGCGCCGATGGCGAGGATGAGGCCGATAATGGCCAAAATGAGCGGGATGGTATTGAAAATGGGGATCCAGAAAAATACAATCGCAATAATTCCGAGCACCAGGGAGGCGATTGCTTTATTCTTTCCGGGAACAGGTGCGGAACCGTACATACACACACACTCCTTTTCCAGCGTTACCGAAATATTAACATGCGCCGGGGCTTTTGTCAAGTCAAGCTTCGACTGTTTTCGCGCATCCTTTTTGCGCCGGACACAGGTTTGCGCGGGACGACTGTCAAAATTGCCCCTCTCAGCATAGTATGCCCTGAATCACTCTGAAAGAAGGGCAAACCGTATGAATGAATTTTTTCCCGAAGACTGGAGCGCGGCTCAGACCATGGCGATGGTTCCGGAGACGCGCGGCATGGATATGGCGCCGGATGGAATGCCGGACGCCATCTACGACGGCTATGACGGGTCGATGACGGACATCATGAATAACCCGAACTTCGTGCCGGGCTATCTTTCCACGCACATCGGCAGCACTGTGCGGGTTGAGTTTGAGATCGGCCAGGGCCTCACGGATCGGGTGGGCACCCTCCTCGGCGTCGGCGCGGGGTTCATCCTGTTGCAGGAGCCCACGAGCGGGGCCACCATTCTGTGCGATCTGGGCCCCGTCCGGTTCGTGACGATCGTAGACGAGGGCGGCGGCACAGTGCTCATGCAGTGACATGGCGGCCGGCGGCAGGTACATAAACGAAAGTCAAAGCTGCGCCGCCGCCCGGGCGGACGCCGGGATCAACGACTTCCGGGAGGCGCTGGAGTTCTGTTGCAAGGGGCTCCAGTGTGTGGAGGCAGGGAACTTTTGCAGCGGTGTGCGCCAGATGCGGGAGGCGCACTGCCTCTGCCGCCGGGCGCTGGAGGAAATCCGCTGCGGGCTCTGCTGCGGCGGGCTTATAAGCGGCGAAGCGCGCAGGGGCATGAGCCGCTGCCGCGAGGGTCTCCGTGACATCTGCTGCGGCTGTGACGCAATCCGCTGCGGGGACATCCGCGACGGTACCGACGACTGCAAGGCGGGGCTGCTGAGCTGCCGGCAGGGGATCGAGATGATCGAAAACGCGGTCGGAGAGGGGCCGGGCTGTAGAAAATAAGTAGGAGCCCGGCCCCGCGAGAGCGACGACGAAGAAATTCAGAAAAAATTTTTTGATGATTTGTTTAAAAACCGCTTGACAAATAGCACAGGTGCCTGTATATTAAAAAAATACAGGCACCTGTATAATATTTTCAGGAGGTTTTACATGAACAATTTAACGATGGATCTGTATGAAAAACTGTCCAGGCTCCAATGGCTTTTGCAGCGGCAGCACTTGCGCAGCCACGCAGAATACGGCCCGCTGGGCGACCCGACGCGCGGACAGGGCCGGGTTCTGGCGATGCTGAAAATGAAGCCGGAGATCGGCACGAGAGAACTGTCCTATCTGCTTGACATCCGGCAGCAATCCCTGAGCGAGCTGCTCAACAAGCTGGAGAGGGGGGGATATATCGTCAGAATACCCTCCGAAGCGGATAAGCGGGTCATGCTGGTTCGACTCACAGAGAAGGGCCGGAACGAGCAGGCTGTGGACAGGGATTTTGGCGGTATTTTTGGCTGCCTCAGTGAAGAGGAGCAGGAATCATTCGGCGAATACCTGGATCGCGTCATCGCGGTCTTAGAGGAGCAGATGCGCGGCGAGCCTGACGGCGAGGGGGAGGAAGAGCCGTTTGCAGACTATCGGCGTGACCCGCGGTTCCATGAACCGCCGCCGCGCGGCCCGCACCCGCACGCTCCGCCGCCGCATGGCCCGTATCCGCCTGCGCCGCCTCCGCCGCCGCGCGGCCCGGGGCCCCGAGATCCGCGGCTCGTCTTCCTCGGCGGCGAACCGCCGAGGCCGGATCCATTTAGGCCCGACGACGAATAGACAGGATGATATCTATAATAAAAGCTCCCCGTTATTTTTCCGCCGCCCCCGTCATATGCTGTTAGGGACAAAGTACTTGCCTTGGAGGTGCGCTATGGCCTATGACGAGAGATCGACTCAGGTTCCCGCCCAGCACAATCTCATCCTGGAGGGCCGGGAGCGGCTCTCCGTCTCCGGTGTCTCTGACGTCTCAGGTTATGACGAGACCACGATCTTTCTCTCCACCGCGCGCGGCGACCTGACGATCAAAGGTGAGGAACTGCACATCGAGCGGCTCAGCCTGGACACCGGCGAGCTCAATGTGAGGGGCCGGATCAGCGAGCTCATCTATGAGGAACCAGCCGTCACCGCCGGTTTTTGGGCCAGGCTTTTCCGATAAAAACATGGCCATAAAAAACACGACCCAACTGATGCAGCTCCTGGCCTCCGGGCTTTTGGGGGCGGCGCTGGGTTTTCTCTATGACCTCGGCCGGGTTTTGCGCCGCCGGGCGCGGGGAGTTATTTTCACCACCCTGGCGGACTTGCTCTTCTGGATTATGGCCGCCGCGCTCCTCTTTTTGTTCGGTATGAGCGCGGGAGGGGGGCAGCTGCGGCTGTTTATGCTCTCCGGCGTTTTGGGCGGCGCGGCGGTGTATTTCTTGACACTCTCCATCCCCGTATTGTGGATTTGTGGGAAATTATCCATAATTTTGGTAAAAATATTTCGTGTTCTGCTGGCGCCGGCCAAAAAACTGGTTAAAAAATGTGAAATTTTCAAATTTTTTTTCAAAAATGTCTTTCAAAAATTTTTAAATTGGTTTACAATAATAGAAACAAAGGAAAAAACAATTTTGCGGGCGCGGCACAAAGCCCCGCAGAGGGAAGGGGTATCATTTGAAGCTCAAGCGGGTCGGACTACTTACGAAGATCGTCATCGCGGGCTTGCTGCTGTACGCGGTCATCACTCTGATCGGCGGAAACGCGCGGCAGTTGAAAGCGGAGGCGACGCGCGACCAGCTGGCCGGTCAGGTGGCCGCACTCACGGAGGAAAACGCCGGGATGCAATACGACATCGACCACAGCACGGATCCGGGCGTCATTGAGGGGATTGCCAGAGACAGGCTGGGCCTCGTGAAACCGGGAGAGAAGATCTTTTACGACATAGGCAACTAAAAAGGGGGGCCGGGGAGAAACTGTATGCTTGCTGTAGGGGATATTGTTGAGGGAAAAGTGACGGGCCTGACGAAGTTCGGGGCCTTTGTGTCCCTGCCGGAGGGGAAGAGCGGGCTGGTACATATTTCTGAGATCGCGAGCAGCTATGTCGCGGAGGTCAGCGATCATCTGCAGAGCGGGCAGGTGGTCAGGGTCAAGGTCATCGGCATCGGGCCGGACGGAAAAATCAACCTCTCCGTCAAGCGGGCCGAGGAGCCCCCGCAGGCCGCGCTCCGCCCCGCGCCTCCCCCGCGCTCCGGTTACAATAGGCAGGGCGGCAGGCAAAGCGGCGCGCCTGCGGTTCCCGCCAGCTTTGAGGACAAGCTCAAACAATTTATGCAGGAGTCCGACCAGAAGAACTCCGGGAATAAGCTGTACACGGAAAACAAACGCAATCCGAACCGGAGAAGAAAATAAGGGCAAAAGAGCTGCAATTGCTTTCTGATATTGCAAGGGTAATAAAAGAACATGCCGGGCAGTGAACAAGTGAAAGATTTGGTGATCCCAAATTAGGCGCAATCCAAAAACACAAAAAGGGGCCCCCGCGAACGCGAGGACTCCTTTTTGTCAATAAATCCAGGAATGCGGGCCGCCGAAGGCGGCGGCCCCTACAAGGGTATGCATAATACTAAGGGTTGTAGGGGACGCCCCCTTGGGCGTCCTGTTAGGGCCCCCCTTTTTCGATTTTTGGATTGATACGGCTGCGCTTACTTGGAGAAAAACATGGGCAGGGAATGGGTCACAGTCGTCACGCCGTCGCTCTGGCCTGTCATCCAATCGTTGTAGGAGTTGCTCTGCATGGCGTTTGTCGCCAGCAAGGTGCTGTACAGCATGTCGCTCTCCCCTACGTAGTAGATGACGGAGTAGCCGGCGTAACTGTTGGTCGAACTGCCGCCTTCCACGTAGACGATTCCGGTGTCCCCGGGCTGTCTTCCTGGGTCAAATACCCAGGCGTCAAACTTGGAAGCCATCTCCCCCTTGTAGATCTGGTCATAGAGGCCGCCGTTCGTATTGGAGCCGGGATCCTGACTGTTCGCGTTGGCCAAGGCGGCAAAACTGTCCTCCGTGGCGTCTCCGGCCTTCCACTGATCCAGCATGCTCTGGGCCTGCGCCTGGGCGGCGGACTTGGCGTCGTCCGTGAAGGTGCCGTCAGCGCTGGCCGTGGCTTTGAAGAGAATGTGCCGCGCCATGCGGAGATTGTAGTGGTTGTCCTCTCTGCTGAGGAAAAAGACCACGTAGTAGCCGGTGTCGGACGCGATCGAGGTCACGTCGCCGGGCTGAC
>WQUU01000116.1 GCA_009781925.1 Bacillota bacterium
AGGCTACTGCCCTTATCATCTTTATCTTACCACACGTAAGGGAAAAAATCAACCCCACAGGATTGGTTTTTTACCAGTTTTTCAATACACACTTCGGAGGAAACACATGAGAGTCACAATCGAAGGTTCCGGCCGCCACATCCACATCACAAAAGAGCACCTGGCGGCTCTCTGCGGCGCGGACTACGCGCTGGAGGTCAAAAAAATGCTCAGCCAGCCCGGTGAATTTGCCAGTAACACGAAGCTGGACGTGATCGGCCCCAAGGGGACGATCAAGGGCGTGTCCATCCTCGGCCCCTGCCGCGCCGCAACCCAGGTGGAGCTCAGTCTGACGGACGCCAAGGTTCTGGGGTTAATCTGTCCCGTGCGGGAGAGCGGAGACGTGAAGGGCAGCGCCGGCTGCACCATCGTGGGCCCACTTGGGAGCATTGCGCTTACAGAGGGCGCCATCATCGCCAAGCGCCATGTCCACTTCACGCCGGAGGATGCGGAAACCGCCGGTGTGCAAGACAAGGAGATCATAGAGGTGCGCGTTGAGGGGCCGCGGGCGCTCATCTTTGACGAGGTGGTCTGCCGCGTGAGCCCCAGATACGCCACATACATGCATGTGGACTACGACGAGTGGAACGCCGCCGCCCTGAGCCCGGATAACTGCGCCGGGGAGATTGTGAAAAAACCGTAGGGCGCGGCGCCCCCGGCACGCCGTCAGAGCGTTTGTCACAAACGAACCGCACCGATGCGAAGGGGTTGTCGCAAAACGCAAGAACGGGGCGTCCGGGGGGCCGCCCCCTACAGGTTGTGTTGCATGATGCAAAATGCATCCACATGATGTAGGAGTCGGCGTCCTCGACGACCCGTTTTGCTACAACTATTTAATTTCCTGATCCAACGCGTCAAACACAGGTGTACTGAAAAATTGCCCCAGCGTAATCTCAAAACCGTCGCACAGCTTCTTGATTGTGGTGACGCCGGGATTTTTGCTGCGCTTGTAAAAGATGCCCTTGATCGTCGAATTCGGAACGCCGGCGATATAGCTCAAGGCGTTGATTGTAATATGCCGCTCTTGGCACAGTTCCTCAATTCTCGCGGCGACCGCCTCGCGCGTATCCATTTGTAGTCCCTCCCACAGAAGATGAAAGAAGTTTGCTATATAACCCAAAGAATTGTTTGGAATATATGGCAAACTTCTTTATTCTGTGATATAATATTTGCGTTATATAGCAAATTAATCAGGAGGAATCCCCATGGACTATCGTGAAATGTATTTTGAACTGTTCCGCAGGCAAACAGATGCCATTGAAATTTTAGAGAGGCTGATAGACGAGTTAAAAATTGGGCACCTTACGACAGAGGAGATGGCAATAGGCGCGCAGGACGGGGCGGAGGATGCGGAGGAACAATAACAGAAACCCGCGCCCTCTTCAACGCAAAAGACGCGCACCCCGCGCGTCTTTTGCGCTATAAAATTTGCATAAGGGGCCTACAGCGGTACATACGACTGCAGCGCAATCGCGAGGAGCGCAAGAGCGGCCTATACCGGCATCGGCAGATAGTTGAGCATGACAAAGCCGAGAAAGAGCCCGGCCACATTTGAGGCCACGGCAAAGGCGATAGCCCGGGACTCCCCAAGTTCCTTTAATGTCCGTATGTAGATCAGCGTTTCCGCGACAATAAAGAGCAGCTCCGCGGCGATTAGAATGGGAACCGCCCCCACGGAACCGGCCAAACCGAAGCGGTAGATCAGCAAAAAATACAATGCCGCCTGCGCGACCAGATTGACTGTGAGGAAAACGAGCCAGCTCTTCAGCTTGCGGTATCCGAAGGCCAGGAAGATGAGCGCCGAGAGCAGCAGGCTGAGCCCAACGCGCACCGCGACCAGCAGCGCATTGCGGCCGGCGGGCGCGCCCATTGTAATTGTTTTATCGGTGTAGTTGAATGTGACCACATGGTTGGCTGTTTCAAAATCAATCTGCGGCAGCGGGTAGTCGAAAGTCTGCCCGCCGGACTCCACCAGCAGGTTCATCCCGGCGGCCGCCGCCCTGTGCATGTCCGAAAGGACAGCGAAATAGAGGCGGAAACTGGTCTCCCACACCTTCTGTACCTTTTCAAGCTGCACGGCATCGGTTCCGCCCCCATCCCGAAAGCGGGCCAGCAACTGCAGATCCTTTGGCGCGGAGAGCACAATCACCGTCAATTGGGGCTGCGCCGTCGATTCCGCCAGGGCGATAGGGGCCAAGCCCCCGCCGAGCAGCAGCGCGGCCAGCAGCAGCGCGCAGATTCTTTTCACCCGTCCCATATTAAAATCCCTCCCGGTCAGAGTATACCATATACATTTGCCGTATACAACAGGAAAGACACCCCGAAAGGCGTCTTTTCTGTTGCGCGTTCTCTTCACCTGCGCTCTACACGACCGGCTGGAACATCGCGGAGACGACCACATTCGCCGCCGGCATGGTAAAGGTGACGGTTGAGAGCACCGTGCCGTTGACGGTCAGGGTGTTGTCAACGAACTCCATACCGGGATCCGGCGTGACGGTGAGCGTGACCGTATCACCCGCGGCGGCGGTGGACTTATCGGCGGTGACCGTACCGCCCGTGATCGACGGGTCGATTGTGACCGTGTAGATCGTCGGGGACGGAGACGGCGAAGCAATCGCCTGGAACATCGCGGAGACGACCACATTCGAGGCGGGCATGGTGAAAGTGGTGCTGTAGATCGGTGTGCCGTTCACTGTCAGCGAGCCCGGGGTCAGGGTCATGCCCGGATCTGCCGTAATGGTGAGCGTGACGGTATCGCCCGCGGCTGCGCTGGATTTATCGGCGCTGATGCTGCCGCCCGTGATTGACGGATCGATTGAAATG
Organism: Bacillota bacterium; assembly: GCA_009781925.1. Taxonomy (GTDB): domain Bacteria; phylum Bacillota; class Clostridia; order Oscillospirales; family Oscillospiraceae; genus WQUU01. The sequence goes on from WQUU01000116.1 coordinate 2,863, forward strand.
CTGTACATGGTCGGGATGCTGACCTGCATCAGGTTGTAGATCACCTGGCAGAGCTCTGTGCGGGTGATGGGCTGCTGGGGTTTAAACAGGCCGCCGCTCACGACGTTGTCAAAAATTCCGAAGTCGGTACAGACCGAGACGGCATTTTTGGCCCAGCCGGAGATGCTCGCCGCGTCGGAATAAGCGGCCAAACCGGTCGTGCTGGTGATGCCGGGCAGATAGGTGTTCAGCACGAGTCTGGCCACCTGTTCCCGGGTCACGGTGCCGTAGATGTCAAAGTGCGTGGGGCTGACGCCGTCAAAAAAGCCCATGCCCTGCAGGACGACAATGGCGTTGTCCACCTCACCGTGGGTCTTGGTGGCGTCATCAAAGTTGTGGGCGCGCACGTGGAAGGTGCGGGCCCAGACGGTGGCGAGTTCGCCCCTGGTCAGGCTCCCGTCCGGATCGAAGATGCCGCCGCCGCGCCCGACTAAGAAACCGTTGTCCACACAGAATTCGATCGCCGTAAAATTCTTGTGTGTGGACGGGACGTCGGTGAAAGTCGGCGCGGCGGCCGACGCGCCCATGGGCAGCGCGAGGGTCAGCGCCAGAACAAGGGCGAGGGCCAGCGCGCGGGTTTTCGTGTGTTTCATAGGTGATACTCCCTTTGCTTTTTTGTGGTTTGACACCCTTATCATCCCTAATTGGCGCGGGGAATATGCGATTTTTGACAGATGTAAATTTTGGGCGGATTGGAAATAAAAAATAAGAGACGCCCTTCGGCGGCGGCTGACTGAGGAAGGGCTTGGATCAAATTTGACGTTTTACACGGCCGACAAAAAACGGACACTGAACAAGTGTCCGTTTTGTTTTGCAGCAATATTCTTGTCCTAATCGCAGTAGATGACCGTCACACGCTTGTGATACTGCAGCGCCGAGGCCGGAATCTCCGGCGTGACGGGGCCGTTCAGCGCCTGATCCAGAATCTCCTGCTTCTCGCTGCCGTTGGCGATGAGCAGGATGCTCCTCGCGCGCATGATGGTGCCGATGCCCATTGTGACGGCCTGATCGGGCACCTGCTCGCCGGGGCCGAACAGGCGGGAGTTGGCAATCTTTGTGCTCTCCGTGAGCGTCACGACATGGGTCTCGTCGGCGAAGGCGGTGTCAGGTTCGTTGAAGCCGATGTGACCGTTTCGGCCGATGCCCAAAAGCTGCAGATCGATGCCGCCCGCCTCCCGGATACCCTGCTCGTAGGCCGCGCAGGAGGCGGCGGGGTTCTCCGCCACGCCGTCCGGAACGTGTATGGCCTCGGGGCGCATGTTCACATGGTTAAAAAGTTTGTCTTTCATGAAATAGAGATAGCTCTGGGGGTGTGTTCCCGGCAGCCCGAAGTATTCGTCCAGATTGAAGGTGGTGATCTCCGAAAAGTCGATCACACCGGCGGCGTTCAAGTCCGCCAGCTCCCGGTAGGTTCCCTCCGGCGTGCTGCCGGTGGCGAAGCCGAGCACACTGCCGGGTTTGCGGATCATCTGGGCCGCGATGATGACGGCCGCTTTTTTGCTGAGGTCTGTGTAGTCCCTGGCTTTTATGACATTCATGTTTTGATCAGTCCTTTCTGCAATTGAAAACAAGTTTGAAACACAGCATAGTATACACCCGGCCCGGGACGGAATCAAGACGCATTATAAGTCGGAGAAGGAGCAGAGTTCAAATCCGCTGTCCGCCACAAAGCTCCGCATCTCGTCCGAGGTCAGAATCTGGAGCTCCCTCGTGCGGTTTATGTTGTAGACACTGCCGGTATAGAGCGCCCAGTCCACATAGCCGGGGTGGCACATGACCTCCAGTGAATCCGCGCCCGCCGCCGCTGAGAGTATTTCCTTCAGTGCGGCCGCTGTCGCCGTCTCATCATAGAAGCCGTCGGAAAAGAGGCCGGCCGCGCCGACGCAGGCGTATTCGCCCCGCAGCAGGGAGTGGTCGTACAGCCGGACTTTGACGCCATATTTTCTCGCGAATTTTAAATAGACATCCACAATCCCCGGCAGGTTCTGTACATGGTGATGGCCGTCGAAGTGGTCGGGCTTGAGGCCCGCGGCCAGGCATTTTTGAATCTGCGCCTCAAACTCGGTCTCCACCTCGCCCAAATCCAAAAGGCCCTCCCGCGCCCGGCGCGCAACTTCCTCAGGCGGCCTGATAAAATTGCCCGATCCGTCCGTGAGGGTGTCATAGGCTCCGCCCACGCTCTTACCCGAGGTCAGCGTCAGGTGGACGCCGATTTTCAGGCCGGGGGCGATCCTGGCCAGGGTGACCGCGTGGTCAAAGCCCGGCTTTCCGGCCATGATGGATGTGGAGCGCACGAGGCCGTTGAAATACGCCTCCAGAATGCCCAAATTCACGGCCTTTGTGTGCCCAAAATCATCCGCGTTGAAGATAAGTTTCACTGTTCCGCCGCCTCCTCAATCGAATCGTGTATGACCATAGCATAGCGCAGCTTTGCGTGAAAGTAAAGAAAAATTCTTGGTGACATCCTTTTTAAAAAAGGTTTGCCAATTTGATACAAAGCGGATATAATATCTGTGTATATTCTGACTGAACTGTGGGAGAAGAGGGCATGGGCACAGCGCGGATTCCGGTACTGGGCGTCGGCTTTGACAATCTCACCATGGACGAGGCGGCAGAAACGGCCCTCCGCCTGATTGCGAACCGCAGCCGCGCCTATGTGG
>WQUU01000117.1 GCA_009781925.1 Bacillota bacterium
GGCTGACATCTCCCTTGTCGGTTGTGACGATATCGTCTTTGCACAGAGCATGGATCCCCCGCTCACAACGATACGCGCACCGAAGGAAGAAATAGGCCGGCGCGCAATGTACATGTTGCTGGAACAAATTAATGGCCGCACTCCAGAAAGTCTCTCACTCAGCACTGAACTGATTATTCGCCAATCCACCGGTGCGTCACATGTGTGATCTTGCCTTTCCTATTATTTTGGCACTTCACCTGTATCTGGGATTCATATGATTGGATATGGGGTGTGTAATATTATTTCAGGAGGAGAACTAAAATGAAGCTCAAGAAACTGCTTCCACTTGCTCTGGCACTTGTGATGTTGATCGTTCTATTGGCTGGCTGCGGCGGACCCGCAACCTCCCCGTCCCCGACGGCCACACCCACTCCCACGGCCACACCCACACCAACGCCTACGCCAACGCCGACCCCAACAGCCACACCGACACCCACACCGACGCCTACAGCGACACCCGCAGCTACTCCAGCAGCCGTACAAATCCCGAAAACCTCGACTGCCCCAACGCTCGACGGTACGCTGTCTAGCGGCGAGTGGACGAACGCCCTTACCGTGAACATGAATGCTGACAAGCTGCATTGGGCTTCTGGCGACAATTCAAAAAACATTCTGGGGGCAAGCACCTACTATTTCATGTGGGATGACAACTACTTTTATTTTGCCGCCGATGTGACAGACAATGGCCCGTATGACATGACAAAGGTTCCTGATTTCGGTGCCGCTCTGAATTCCGGTAATCTCGCGCAGCTCTGCTTCTTCAGCGGACCTACCGCATCTTTCGGAGACGGCACACAAAATCTGTTCTTTGACTTCCACCCAAAGACCGCCAACGGACAGCCCGACATGTTTGAGCATTTTAGCCTCAACGCGCAGCTTTCAACGATTGATCCCAATTGCAAAATTGCCTCCACGTTCAAAGCTGATGGCACCTCTTATGTCCTTGAAGCGCAGATTCCGTGGGCCGTATTCCAAAAGATTGTTGCTAACGGATTCACAACCCAGTTTACGGGCCAGGCCGGTCAGTCTATTTTGATGCTCGGCGTCATTGATTCCACAGACAACAATAATCCTGGGACAGCGATTATTGGCAGCAATGATCCATGGAATGATCCGGCGAATACCACGACATATGTCCTCGCAGGGTAAACATACAGAACAACAGCCAACATAGAATCAAAGTTTAAATCAATAAAGCGACGGCCAGCCCCTTTTGGTACGGTTATCGTAAAAAATACTATACCATTGGGACTGGCCGTATCTTTAGATTGAAAGAAAAAATTATCGAAGGAATCGGCATGCTTAATACAACGTTTCTGACTTGTTCATATGTTCAAAGTCCCCTTGGACTGGGAGAAATTGCGCCAAACTTTGGATGGATTCTGGAGTCGGACAAGCGGAATGTACTCCAGACGGCGTATCGCCTCCAAGTGGCCCTTGACCCTGACTTTGGCGCACTGCTATGGGATAGCGGTGCGGTTAGCGCCGACCAGTCCGTAAATGTACCATGCTTAGGGTTCGTGCCACAGTCTGCAACCGAATATTTTTGGCGGGTTCAGGTGGCAGATAACCACGGAGATGTGAGCCCTTGGAGCGAAACTGCCCATTTTGAGATGGGGTTATTGTCAGAATGTGACTGGAAAGCTGTTTTCATTAGTCCCGATACGAATCACGAAGATTCACGCGCTTACTATTTGCGGAAAATATTTCATCTGCCGTCTCCGGCAGTGAAAGCTAGGCTCTATGCCACGGCTTTGGGCATGTACGAATTATTTCTAAATGGAAAAAGAGTCGGTGAAGACTTGCTCACCCCCGGCTGGACGGAGTATAAGAGCCGCTTGCAGCACCAGACCTATGATGTAACTGATCTTCTGCATAAGGGTGAAAATGAGTTGCGAATACACTTGGGGTCGGGCTGGTACAAATGTGATTTGCTTGGCGGCCGCAAGTATGGTTTGGAGACCGCCGCCCTTTGTCAATTGAACGCGAGCCTTATGGATGGAAAATCAACGCTGCTCGTAACAGACGAGAGCTGGGAGTATACAGAAAGCCCGGTGTTGTTCTCCGAGTTGTATCACGGAGAAACATATGATGCCCGGATTACACCAAATGGCTGGCGGCCGGTGCGCACTGTAATATTCGATAAAAGTATCATTATCCCGCAGGACGGATTGCCTGTACGCAGACAGGAAACTCTGCCGGTGCAAGAACTGATTGTTACGCCGAAAGGCGAAACAGTGCTGGATTTTGGGCAGAATCTGGTTGGGTTTGTCCACTTTCGGGTACATGGAAACGCCGGGGACAAAGCCCTGCTTCGACATGCGGAGATACTGGACGCGGCAGGTAATTTCTATACGGAGAACCTTCGCTCTGCGCGTGAGACTGTGGAATATATTCTGTGTGGAGACGGGGAAGAAGTATTTGAGCCGCATTTTTCCTTCCAAGGCTTCCGTTATGTCTGCGTGGACGCCTGGCCGGGTAACGTAGACTTGGCTGATTTTGAAGCGGTGGTAATCCATTCCGATATGCGGTGTGTCGGTGATTTTCACTGCTCAGAGCCACTTTTGGAACAGCTTCACCATAACATTCTCTGGGGAATGAAAGGCAATTTTGTGGATGTGTGCACTGATTGCCCGCAGCGTGATGAGCGGTTAGGGTGGACTGGTGACGCGCAGGTGTTTGTTCAAATGGCAACCGACTTGATGGATGTCCGCGCCTTTTTCCGTAAATGGCTGCGTGATATGCGCGCGGCGCAGTTTCCTAACGGCGGTATCCCCGTCGTAATACCGGATGTGCTTTCGAATTCTCAACATACCCTGGTGGAAGGCCAGGAGTGTTTCATGCGTGACAGCGCCGGATGGAGCGACGCCGCCGTAATTATACCATGGACCCTGTATAAAGCATATGGCGATATTGGGATTCTGCGTGAACATTATCCGATGATGAAAAATTGGGTGGAATTCGTCCGCGCGACGGGAACGGAAGAGACACTTTGGGATATCGGCTTTCAATTCGGCGATTGGCTGGCGCTTGACGCACATGAGGGAAGCTATTTTGGGGCAACACCGAATGATTTAGTAGCGACAGCTTTTTATGCCTATTCGACTGAGCTTCTCAGTAAAACCGCTGAGGTATTGGGGTTGGCTGAGGATGCAGCGATTTATCGTGATTTGCGGAGGCGTATTGGCAAAACTTTTGAGGAACATTATTTTATGTCTGATGGAACACTTATTTCACAGACACAGACAGCACAGATTTTATCTTTAGCGTTTGGGCTTGTTCCCGAGAAGTATCGTACAGATATCGTTAATACCTTACTGGCGCTGATTCAAGAGAATGGTGGACATTTGACAACCGGCTTTTTAGGGACTCCATTTCTCTGTCATGTACTTGCGGATAACGGAGAATTGGACACGGCTTACGGATTGCTATTGCAAAAGGATTATCCGTCTTGGCTTTACCAAGTTTTGAAAGGAGCCACGACAATCTGGGAGCATTGGGATGGGATCAAGCCGGACGGTAGCATGTGGAGCGCCGATATGAATAGCTTCAATCATTATGCTTTTGGTGCAATTGGGGATTTTCTTTATCGCATAGTTGCGGGAATTGATGTGGATGAGTGCCAGCCTGGCTATAAGCACATTCTTTTCCACCCGTGTCCAGGCGGCGGTTTGCATAGTGTTTCGGCTTCGCTTGAAACGCCATATGGAAAGGCTGCTATTGCATGGACGATTACAGGGAACATATTGTATGTTGATGTTTTGACACCGCATAACACGACGGCGACGCTGATCTTGCCGAGCCAGCGAGAAATACAGGTCGGATCGGGCTCATACAGTTTTGAGGAAGCAATACAATAAGAGGTGCAAAAAGTTATGAAGCCTTGCGAAGTAGTGGCGAAGACTATCAAAGGTGAAAAAAGCCTATATACCCCGCTATATGCATGGATATGGGAGAATGTCAACGACAAAATCGAGCGGGCATACGGCTCAATGGCGGCGTTTGAAGACAAATACGAGTTCGACATGGCGCATATTTTTGGCGCGCCTCCGGCGGCAGAGGGTGAAGGCATCAGCAAGTGGGATGAGATGCGACAAAAGGGCATCGAGGTTACACCGGAAGTTCTTTTGGAAGTGGACCCATGGGACCCGCCCAATGATATGGCGATGTATGCGTATATCATTCAGGAACTGAAGCATCACAAGGAGAGGGACCGCTTTTGTTATATGCAGACACCCGGCATTTTTGAGTGCCTGAACGGACCTTTCGGCATTGAGAACCACCTGTGCTATCTCGCCCTGTACCCCGACGAGCTGAAAGAGGTATACAGACGCCAAGCGGAGTGGAATAGGCAGTATGCTTTGAATATTTGTGAACTCGGCATGGATATGATCCATGTTTCCGACGATTGGGGAAGCCAACAATCCCTGCTGTTCAACCCCAAACAGTGGTGGGAATTGATCTATCCCAACCACTTGGTTATGACACAGGCGGTCAAAAAGGCCGGCAAATTTGTTAGCCTGCACTCAGACGGGAATGTAAATCAAGTGTTGGACGGAATTGTTGCTCTTGGTTATGATCTTGTCCATCCGTATCAGGAATCTGCCGGCATGAGCTATGATACTTATCTTGAAAAATATAGCGACAAGTTTGCCATTTTGGGTGGGATCTGCATTCAGACCACCTTGGGATTCGGAAATTATGAGCGCCTTGAAAGTGAGATCCAGCGCGTTTTCGGCCTGCTCAAGGGCAAGCGCTGGTGTTGCTGTACATCACATCTTGTGCAACCGCACTGTTCCCTGGAAGAACTGGAATTTGCTTTAAATCTTGCTCATCGGCTTTGTGGAAAATAAGGTTGCTTCTTTTGAGGGAGAAAATGATAATGGGGACAATTAATATTCCTGACAACCTAGATTTAGCTGACCGTGCCCGCTTGGGCTTGCACGGACTGATCGGCACATGCGATCCAGAGCTGGACTATGAACCATATTTTCTTACCTATTATTCCGCCCGCCCGGCTTATTTTCTGCATTGGTCAACGATGGTCTCTGGCGTCAAGCCGAAGTTCCTGGAGGCGTTTGCGCTGCTGAAGTGCATCTGCGGTACGCCAGATACCGATCAGGAGAAAGCGTTTCTCCGTTCCTTCATGGACAATATCGACGAGGACGGGCTGTTGTATGACAAGGCCGCGCCAAATCGTCCTTGGAACGTCGGCGTCGGCTACGGTGTCAAGAGCCGCGACATGGACTATGCCAACATCGCCGGGAATGGGCGCTTGGTAAACGGTCTATGGTATATGTACCAGCTCACCAGTGACGAGTCGTACAAGACCGCGATGAAGCGGTGTGCTGAAAAAATGGTTGATATCGCCGTGATAAAAAACGACTACGCCTATTATCCCGACAGCAAATGCGGCAACGACTTTTCCTGGATCAAGAGCGGCTGGCCGCATACCGACGAGCCGAAGGGGCCACAAGAGGGCTGCGAGGGCTCGGTCACATTCTATCAACTGCTGCCCGTGCGCGGGCTGATGAAATGGTATTACATGAGCGGCGACGAGCGGATGCTGGACCTGTCCAAACGGCTGGTCAAGTTCGCGACGCAGCCGAAGTTTTACGGTGGTGTTGTGGATACAGATCCCAGCTATGGGGCGGAGCGGGCCCACTGGTGGGGGCACCAGCACGGCAACCTTGCGGCCTTCCGGGGTATCATGGACTACGCCTGTGCCGCATCTGACGTGAGCGCCTTGGAATTCGTGCGCGATGCATACGAGTGGCACCGGCAAGGCATCTGCCCGCAGCTTGGCCAGTCGGTCACCATAGAAGGCTGCTGCGGAGGCGACCTGCCTGCGCTCGCCATTCAGCTGACTGACGCTGGAATTGGGGACTATTGGGACGACGCGGATCATTTTGTGCGCAACCTGACTGCGCAGGTGCAGGTCACCGATCTCGAAGGGATTCGCAGGATCGGCGAGTCTTACGCCGAACGCCCGAAGGATGCCCGCTTCGGCGCGCCTGACGATTTCCGTTTTACCAGAAGCATCAATATCGGGGAACCCATTCCTGGCCTAGAGTGTCTGGATAATGTGCTGGGGCGTTCGGTGGGAGCCATAGCCAATTTTCTCTCCAGCGGGCGATACCAGTCACCAAACCAGATGGCCTGCTGCACCGGGAATGGGCTTCAGGGCTTCTACTATGCGTGGGAGGCCGCAATCCGGCACAGCGGCGGCGTGTCTTCGGTGAATCTTCTGTTCACGCGTTTTTCCGAGTGGATGGATTTGATCAGCTATCTGCCATACGAGGGCAAAGTCTTTATCCGAAACAAGACGTCAAAAGTGATTAATGTTCGGATACCAGGCGGTGTTCCGCTGAATCAGGCGCGTGTAACAGTGAACGGCAACGCTATGACCCCGGTATTCTGTGGGCGTTATGTATCATTAACCGGCCTGTGTGGAGGTGAGGAGATCGTCGTTACCTTTCCACAGACTGAACGTAAGCTGACGCTTAGTGTTCCGAATCTGAATGGTCGTCTGTTCTGGGGATATCCGAAGGTAACCGCGAATTTTGTCGGTTCTACCTGCATCGGCCTGGAGGATGAAGGCGAGAGTCAGTTCGGCAGCGAGTCGGTACTCGTGCGGCAGTTCAATGAGCCGAAATACTGGGGCGGCGAAACGGTGTATAAAGATGCGTCGTACTATGTGCCTCCGAAAGTGGTCCAGTGGTATTGAGACGATTTAATAAGGGCAAGGGATACTTCATGCAAACGATAGAAACCGCGGACATAAGAATTACAATTGAAGCCGGTGACAACCTGCTGCGAATCACGGAGCTCGGCAACAAAGCGGACAGATACAACTGGATCGAAGACGGCGGCTGGGATTATCAGCTCATGTCCAGAGTCCGTGTTGTGGGAAGTTCGGAGGATTCATATCTCAACTGGATTTTTGACGCGCAGGCATCTTCACGGATTTCTTCCGAAAAAAGTTCTATCATAACATTAGTATATAGGAGTACCAGCCCGATCTTGACCCTGACATCCGTTTGGGAGGCCAAAGACAACGATTGCGGGCCGGTTGAACACTCCATGTATCTGACAAACAACAGCGGGCAGACGGTTACAATATATCAGCCGGAGTCCCTCGACCTTGCGGTGACGGGAGAAAATGCTCTATGGGCGTGGTATGTACATAAGGGTAGCATCATTGCCGATCACGCCGTCGAGAATGTCAAAACAAGCGAGCTAACTCCGGGCTATCATCGGGATCTCTACACAGTTGTTCTGGAGCATTATGGGAATTACATTCCCTGGCTGTCCCTCAATGACGTGCAGGCAAATCGCGGACTATACATCGGCTGGGAGTGGCCGGACGGAAGAATTCAGTTGTCCTGCGCAGAGCCGAATTCGGCGCGCGTCTTGGCGGGCCTTGGTATACCGGATACCAATTATGGAGTTGTAAACTGGGACGACCCCGATACGAAACCAGCCCCAATCCTTGAATTTAAGACCGACCTTGAACCCGGCGAAACTTTTGAGGTGCCCAAGGCATTTGTGGGAGCATACTCAGGTGTCAATACGGCATACGCTACGGATTTTCAGGGCAGATGCCAGCGTCTTGTGGACGATGGCTGCAATCAAATGCGGAGGTGGCTTTTTCAATACTGCATGCCCGAAATCAACCGGCGCGACATCACCATGCCGGAAGTGGAATACAGCACCAACCACTCCATCGGCCTGGTGGAGCCAGGCGAACCTGTCGGCGGGACGCCAACGCAGATCGGGTGGTTGGGCAATGACGGCAGAAAGCTGGAGGCTGTTGTCAAAGACCTGCACGATCTGGAACTCGGGTTTGACACGATCTGTATTGATAACGGCTGGACGAATATTGTTGGGGAGTACAACAACGAACCTCTCTATTGGCCTGCGCCTGATCCAGGCAGCGCGGTGTCGGCGATGCGCCAATACTCCGATATGGTGCAGGAAAAGTATGGGTTCAAGCGGTTTCAGTTATATTTTGTGTTTCATGACGGCCACTCGGTAGAGCCGGGGGCGCTCAGCACACGAAATCCGAAGGGTGAGTTTGTGCACCCGGAGTGGTTTCGCCGAGAGCAGGTGGATAGACCTGACGCGGAGAATGAACACACAAAATGGTTTGGCAGACGGCGGGCAGATATGCCGTCGATTATACAAGACAGAGTGGCGTATAGTGAAAGAAACGCTGATCTCGGAAACAGCGAGTGTCTGGATACGGTAAAAAAATTGGTGGCCGAAAAGCTGGTAGAGTATAACGTGAACTCAATTAAGCTCGACTACGGCCCCATTATTGTTGACAGTTACTACCAAGGCGCGCCGGCCGGCAGGCATCGGTATGGCCGGCTCGACACCTGTTACTGGGCCGCCAAAGGCTTTCACGAATTGATGGAGTATTTGTATCAGGTAGTTCCGGATTTTAAGTGTCAGCTCAACGATTGCGGCGGCAATCTGAAAAATTACGGCTCGTCCCGGTATGCCTCGGTTCTGCCGGTGCGGGACGACGGCGGCTACAATATGACGCCGGAGGAGTGCCGGACGGCGCTGTATCAGTCGCTGTACTGCTTCCCCGCCATGCAGCTTATGCTCCCGTTTGCCGGAGACTATGCTGTCTGCGGCGCGTATCGTTACCGTTCTTGGATGATGGCGGCGCCGTTTACGATGACGGAAGCCCCCGCCGACATGGGCGCGGAGGAGATCGATATTCTGAGGAGCTGTATCCAGTCTTACAAGGAAAACGTGCGGCCGCTGGTGCGAAACGGAAATGTCTATCACATTTTGCCCCAGGCCCGGCTTGGAGATTGGGATGGGATCGAATATTACGACTCCGCCGCAGGGAGAGGCGTGGCGATGCTGTTCAAGGGTACGGATGAAACCGGGAGGGTTCTACCGCATGGGCGAAACGTAAAGCTGCGCGGATTGGAGTCGGAGCAAAGCTATGCTTTGCGGTTCGAGGACGGCAGCAATCAGGAACTGGTTGGCGGGATCTATACCGGCGAACACCTCATGGCGGCTGGGCTTGACCTGTGTCTGGGCGAACCGGACCAGATTGCGTCGGAGTGGATGTTCTTCGAGAGATGTCACTCGCGGAAGGTAATCGGCGATGAATAACAGGATAGAGACGCAGAATCGGTTGAAACCATTTATGACGGGCTACTGGGAATCCCGCCTGATGACCCAGCTCGTTTATTTGGAGGAGCTCAACGCCGTAAACGGCGGGGATTTGACCGACTTGCTGGAGGAGGCGACCGCGCAGCTGGCCGCCCGCTTTGACAGCGAGGGCACCGTCACAAAGCAGGCGGCGCTTGAGATTGAAGCAGTGATGCTCCCGGCGTCAACCATTGCCAAAGCGATCACGGTCTCCTGCGTTGCCCACGCGCATATCGATATGAATTGGCAGTGGCGCTTTGATGAGACGGTTATGGTTGTCATTGACACCCTGTGTACAATGTTAAACCTGATGCGGGAGTATCCCGCGTTCACCTTCGCGCAGTCCCAGGCGTCGGTCTATAAGATTGTCGAGGAATACGCGCCGGAAATGCTCCCGGAGATCAGACAGCGTATCCGAGAGGGCCGCTGGGAGGTCACAGCCTCGACCTGGGTGGAGACAGACAAGAATATGCCCAACGGCGAGAGCCTAAGCCGGCATCTTTTATACACCCGTAAATACTTAAAAGATCTGCTGAAACTGACGGACGATCAATTCGAGATCGACTTTGAGCCGGACACCTTTGGCCATGGTGCGAATGTTCCGGAGATCTTGGCATCTGGCGGCGTAAGGTACTATTATCACTGCCGTGGGTATGACGGAGATAACCTATATCGGTGGCGCTCACCCTCCGGGGCCGAGGTCACGGTGTTCCGCGATCCCACCTGGTACACCGAAACCATCTCCCAAACGTCCTTCCTCTATGTCCCGGCTTTTTGCAAAAAGTACGAACTTGACAGGCTCGTGCATGTTTACGGAGTGGGGGATCACGGCGGCGGGGCAACCAGGCGCGATATCGAACGGATTATGGATTATGCCTCATGGCCCTGCATGCCCACGCTCGTGTTTGGACGCTATATTGACTTTTTTCATTACCTTGGCACACTGGATTTACCTGTCGTCACGAAAGAACTTAATTTTATTTTTGATGGCTGCTACACCTCGCAAAGCCGCATTAAAAAGGCCAACCGAGTCTCCGAGAAAGCACTTTTTGAAGCGGAGTACTTTAATGTGGTGGCAAATCTTTGCAGCGCGTATCGCTACGATGCCAAGGCCTTTGAAAAGCTCTGGCAAAACGTATTATTCAGCCAGTTCCACGACATTTTGCCTGGCTCCGGCGTAATCGACACGAGAGAGTATAGTCTCGGCTTGTTCCAGCAGACAATGGCAGGGGCTGGCGCGCGGCAAAGCGCGGCTGTCCGCGCAATCAGTGCTAAGATCAATACGGCGGCGCTGTCCCCTGCCGTCCCGCCGCTGAGAGGTTCTACCGCAGAGGGCGCGGGTGCCGGATTTTTCGTCAGTATGGGTATCGGCCCCGGAAATTCCGACTACACGGCCTCAAGCGATGTGGGCGGGGCACAGAGGCTGTTCGTCCTCTATAACCCGACGCAGGTTCAATTGCCGACTACCTCCACCCTGACTGTCTGGGACTGGGAGGGCGATCTGGAGCAGATCGAGATCACGGACGAAGAAAAGCGCCCCGCCAAACACGAGCTGCTGGACAAAAAGCGCGAGGAGTTTTGCGGACACAAGTTTTTCCGGGTGCTCCTGTCCTGCGCGGTTCCCCCATTCGGATACCGCACGGTGCTCTTGAGAGAGAGTCCAAAATTTAAGACTTTCGTCCCGGATCAGGACATTACCGTTCAAAGAAGTAAGTCGTATACGCTTGAAAACGAGTTCGTGAGAGCCGTGTTTGACCCGCGCACGGCGGCCCTCGTGTCTTTTTATGACAAAATGACCGGCGAAGATTACATCGGGAAGCCCGGCGGAGGCATTTTCCGTCTCATCGAGGAGGATGACGAGAACCGCGGCATGACCGCATGGTATGTAGGCCGCCACATCAACAGCACCCCGGTAGAGAATGTCGTAAAGATGACGGAAATCTCGGGGACGCTCAGACAGGGCATCGCATTTGAGGCGACGGTGAGAAGTTCGAAGCTCTCTGTCACCGTCACCCTGGGCGAGCACTGCGGCCATCTGGAGTATAGTGTGATCTGTGACTGGCGTGAATTCGGCGAACATGGAAAGCCGGTGCCACAGTTGAGTTTTGGCGTACCGTTGTCGTATCCGTGTGAAAAATTCCAGTATGACAACGCCTTTGGTATTGTGTCGCGCGAGGGGGTGGACAACGATGTGCCCGCGCTGACATTTGCCTGCGCGCCGCGCGGCGAAGGCGGGCTGATGCTCTCCAGCGACAGCAAGTACGGCTACCGCTGTGACAAGGGCAGAATGTCACTGACGTTGATCCGCAGCTCCTATGACCCAGACCCTATCCCGGAGTGCTATGTTCACGCGTTTAGAATTACCCTTGGCGTTGTGCGGGATGTGGCACCGATGAAGCTTGTGGAGACATCGCTCGCCCATAACCGCTCGGTCATAACGGTCGCCTGTGTCGCAGGTGAGGGGGAACTGCCGCTCACGGGCAGTTTCATAAAAATATCTGACGGCGAGGCGGTAATCTCCTCCGTGAAGGCGGCGGAGGACGGCAGTGGAGCTATTATTTTGAGATTTTATGATGTCTCCGGGCAGGATGGCAGCGTAGCTTTTGAGTTCTTCAAACCGGTAAAATCCGCAGCTTATGTGGATGTGCATGAGAACGAGCTGTCTGCGGACGGTGCGAGTGTTTTGAGAAATGCTGTGAAAGCGTCTTATCGCGCATTTGGCGTGCGGGCACTTAAAATTAGCTTTTGAGCCGATTATTATACTCCTAGGCGTATAAATTTTTGTGTTGCCCTCTCTATCGAGAGTGTAATAAATAATTGATGGTTGGAGGAAAAATGAATGAAACCAAGACGGTTCAAGCCGATTGCGTTATTCGCGGCCTTCTTGCTTATCTTTTCCCTTATGGCAGGCTGCGGAAACAGCAGTGGAGTAAGCCCAAGCAGTGGCACTGGCACAGCATCCCCCTCAACGTCAGAGTCCACTCCGACTTCTACGACAGACAGCGGCCCGGTCAACCTTGTCGTAGCGTCATGGCTGGGCGGAAAAGACACGCAGGCCTTCAATGACGTTTTTGCGGCGTACAAGAGCGACCACCCGAATGTCACGGTTACCTATCAGGTATATCCATATAGCGGCTATACCGACAAGCTCACCGCATTGCAGTCGGGCGGCCAAATGCCTGACATTTTCCTCATGGATCAACCGAGCGGACATAATTCCTATTTATACTACGCCGGAGTTTTGCAGCCGCTGGATGATCTGATCGCGGCGGCGAACTATGACACTAGCACGTGGCTTCCGGGGGTCAAAGAGAGTAACACGGTGGATGGGCACATCGTCGCGATGCCGATCCACAACCAACAATTGGTTACCTGGTACAATCACGACCTGTTCGCTGAGCTGGGAATTCCGGATTTGCCTAATAATCCCACATGGGATCAGATTTTCAGCACGGCTGCGCAAATCAGTCGAATCGGCAAGGATTCTAAGGGCAACGATATTGAGGGGATGGCCAGTCAGGCACTTGGGATGCTTGCATATTTGGAGTCACAAGGTCTTCAACTCGTGAAATCTGATGGAAGCCCCAATTTTGATGATCCGAATGTGATCAGCGCAATGGCGACTTATCAGCAAGCGATGATTGCCGGTGGAGGCGCCGGAAAAAGAATTCCGTCCAACCCATTTGCCTCAGGGCGTCAGGGAATTGTTATCACATACATGGGCGAAGTGACGGATAACAACACACCGGACGCCAATGGAAATGTGGCGAGTAATTTCGATAACAGGGTTGTCAATTTACCGACGAATGATTCTTCTCAAGGAAATTATGTCGTATACGCGCCGAATAACTTTGGTATTTCCACCTCCTGTAAGAACCAGTCTGCCGCTTTTGATCTTTTGGCTTATCTGACGACCGACGCGGCAGTCAGCAAACTGATTACTGGCGCAAACCTTACCCCGGCCGTAAATGTGCCTTCCGCAACCGCATTTTTTGCACCGCAGACGGACAAATTCCCATTCGATTTTTATCAAATCACCGCCGCTACCCCCACTTCGACATTCTTCAGTGCGCCTGATGCGGCGTGGTGGTATTCTGTGAATAACGCTTTGACCACAGATTGGATCAAGTTTTG
>WQUU01000118.1 GCA_009781925.1 Bacillota bacterium
CCTGTGCCGCCCCAGCAGGGCTATGTCTCCCCGGAGGGCCGCTATGTCCCGCCGTCCCAGCAGCCGAACTATCCGCCGCAGCAGCGGCCCGCAGGTCAGCAGCCCGCCTATCCCCCGCAGCCGCGCCCGGTCAGTCCGCCGCCCGGGGGCTATTATCCCCCGCCGCAGCAGCGGCAGCCCGCTCCGCCCCCGCCGAACTACCCTCCGCCGCGCCCGAGCAGCGGCCATAGCGGCTACGATGACGACGAGGACGACAGGCGGCGGGTCAAAAAACGGAATGTCATCATCGTCGCGGTCGTCGCCGTCCTGGCCATACTGGTGATCGTTATCTTTCTCATGAGCGGCGCATTTAGCAGCAAGCGGAGCTCGCTCATGCCCAACGTAATCGGCAGCGCCCAGACAGACGCCAGAAAGCAGCTGGAAGCTCTGGGCCTGGTCGTCGCCGCAACCCCTGTGGCCTCGGAGGAGGACGTAGGTACGGTGGTCGATCAGAGCATCGCGGCCGGCATCCGCGTCACCAGCGGACAGAATGTGACCATCACCGTCTCCGCCGGCCCGGATGGGGGGAACGCGTCGCCCTCGCCTGACGCGGCCGTGACCGTGCCGAACTTTGTGGGCATGGACTTCGGCGCGGCGAGCCTGGCCGCGGCCAGCGCGGGCGTGCAGCTCACCCGGGGTGAAGACCAATACAGCGCCACCGTTCCGGCGGGGAATATCATCTCCCAGACGCCGCAGGGGAACACGTCAGCCCTCCGAAACAGTCAGGTGACCGTGGTTCTCTCCATGGGGCCGGAGCCCACGCCTTCGCCCTCTCTGTCCCCTTCGCCGACGCCGGCCGGCTTTACCATTACTGTCACCGCCGGGCCCGGCGGCACGGTCAGCCCCAACGGCATCGTGAATGTGCAACAGGGGCAGAGTCTGACCTTTAACATCACGCCCGCGGAGGGCTATGAAATTCGGGACGTCAAGGTAGACGGGTTCAGCGTCATGGCCGCGCTGGTCAATTCGACCTACACGTTTGTCAATATGACTGCGGATCACACGCTCTACGTGATCTTCCAGGAGGCCCCGCCCAGCCTGACGCCAGCCCCTACGCCAGTCCCGGCGCCAACCCCTACGCCAACCCCGACTCCGACCCCTACGCCAGTCCCGACTCCGACCCCGACGCCAGTCCCGCCGCTGGTGCCTACGCCGACGGATACACCACCGCCGACCCCAACGCCGACCTAACTCTCGAAGAACCTGTGGGTGCAAACCAGCGCCCCGGGTTCTTTTTCATTGACATCGAGTTCCGCCCAGCTGCGAACGCCGGAACTGCCCGCGGCGCCGGGGTTGATGACGTACATCCCCCGGTCAAAGCGCATATGAGCCCTGTGGGTGTGGCCGAAGAGCACGGCATCCGCGCCGCGCTTTTTCGCCGTGTCAATCAGGTCATAAAGTCCGGATTTGACACCGTACAGGTGCCCGTGGGTGAGAAAAAAACGCGTCCCGCCCAGCGTGAGAAACAATACGGTCTCCTCCCGGGCGGCGAAGTCACAGTTGCCCCGCACCGCATACAGGGGGATGTCCGGAAACGCCTGTCCGATCGGAGCCGTGTCCCGGCAGACGTCCCCCAGATGAAAGATCACGTCCGGCCGCGAGGCCTGTATGGCCCGAAGCATGTCCCGCGTCTGGCCGTGGGAATCTGAGAAAACGGCAATTTTCATGGCTGCACTTCTTTTCCGTTTTTGCATATCATGTGTTAGGACTGTTGTAGGGCGCGGCGCCCCGGCGCGCCAGCCGGCACGGTCAATGCGGCGCGTCGAGCCGCCGTGCCCTATGAAGTAAATGTCCGTATCTGCAGTCGGAGGATCACAATGAATCAGCTTGAAAAGATGGGACGGGAAATTTTGGACGGCGCCGACGGCCCAAAACTCCGATCCCTGGCTTCGAGCCCGGAGGCCCAAAAAATCGGCAAAATGGTGGACACAGCCGCCTTGAAAGCGGCGGCGGAGAGCGGGGACACGGAGACCGTAAAAAATGTCCTGGCCAAGGTTCTGGCCACCGACGAGGGAAAAAAGCTCGCCGCACAGCTTGGCAATTTCATGAAATAACTGTAGGGGCCGCCGCCCTCGGCGGCCCGCAAATAATTTTTTGAAGAGGCAGTGGGAATGATGAGCGAGTTTGAGGAGAAACTGAATAGCATTTTGTCCTCGCCGGAGGAACTGGAGAAGATCACCAAACTCGCCCAGTCATTTATGGGAGGGGACGCCAAAAGCCCGGAGCCCCCGTCCGCCGCAGGCAATCTTTCCGCCCTGGGAAATCTCCTGCCGGAAGGGGTGGACATGGCCTCGCTCACGCGGATGCTGGGCGCGCTGGGCAGCGGCCAGCGCAGCGAGAGCCAGCAGCTGTTGGAGGCCATCAAGCCCCACCTGAAAGAGAAGCGCCGGGTCAAAATCGACCGGGCTATGCAGCTGGCCCGCATGGCAAAGCTGGCACAAACCGCGTTTCTCACCCAAAAGGATGGCCGGGAGGAGCCCCATGCCCAGTTATAACCGGTATAACGGCAGAACGGGTCAGATGGTGCGGGTGGAGGTTCCGGAGCGGCCGGAACCTGCCCGACAGCAGAATCCGATGAATCGGCCCGGGAGACAGCAATCCGGCCTTGGAAATTTGGGCGGGGGATTGAGCGGCCTGCTTTCCAATTTTGGTCTGGGCGGGAAAAAGCCCACCGGCTCCCTCCTGGGCCTGGGCGGCGAGCTCGGCGGCTTTTTTCAAAAGTTGGGGCTGAATTTTAATCTGTCGGAGCTGGAGACCGAGGATTACATCCTCATGCTGATTCTCTTTCTCATGTACCGCGAGAGCGGGGATACGGAACTGCTCATCGCGCTGGGGGCCATGCTGCTGACCTAGAGCGTTCCCTACGGTTCGTTATTTCCCGGCGCCGCAAAATTCTCGTCCGCCGGGACGCTCTCTGTATCCACCGGATCGGAGCGCAAAGAAAAGGTCTGGACGTCCCCCTGCCAGCTGTCGTTGCCCATCAGCAGGCCGGTGTTGACGGAAATATACGCCTTTTCCGTCGTGCCCGGCAAATCGTTGTCCGTAAACGTGAGCCAGACGCAGGGTTCCCCGCTCAGATCCTCATAGCCCGCGCCGGTGATGCTCGCCTCCGGCAGGGTCAAGATCCGGTCGATGGAGACCATGCGCTGGAGGCGGGAGGCGTCGTATGCTGCGGCCGCGCCGTGAAAGACGCCTGTACTGCCGTCGCCGTACCAGAGGGACAGGCTTTTCCCGTCGATGAGGATGTTTCTGGTGTCGAAATCGCTTTGTTCCGTGATGCGCAGCTGATTCGCCCTGGCGTAGACCGTGAGAATGGACGAGCTCTCACCGCCCTGCCAAAAGCTGTGCGCGGTGAGTGTCCGGGAGTAGCTGACCGCCGGGCTGATGGTGCGGATCACGGCTTGAACGGTGCCCGGGCCGACGTTCGCCTGGTCGTTCCCCGAACCGGAGGAGGAGGGGTTGGTCTGAACCGGGGAGGTTGTGGGTTCGGGGGGCAAAATGACCTGCGGCGTGTTGGTACTGCCGGGAGCCAGGTGCACGATCAGATAGACCACCGCCGCCAGCACGACAGCGGAGATCACAAAAACCGAGATGTTTTTACGCTTTTTCATGGCTTGTCGTCCTCAGCGTCGTGAGGGGTCTGCACCTCTGCCGGTTCCGCGGATCCGGAGGACTTTCCGTTCGCGTGCTGCACGGTCTCGAGGCCGTGGAGATTTTTGATCATAAAGGCGGCAATCGCGACGGCCACCAGTACCGCCATCACGAGGATCAAAATTTTGAGCGCCCCGGAAGCGCTGATCATCACGGCGCACATGCCCAAAACGGCGCTGACGCCGTAGAGGATGACCACGGCCTGCTTCTGGCTGAGGCCCAGGGCGATGAGCCGGTGATGGAGGTGCCCCCGATCCGGTTTCATGGGGCTTTGACCCTTTAACAGCCTGCGGAAGAAGGCGAAGACCGTGTCAAAGAACGGCACCGCCAGCACGAGAAAGGGCACCGCAAAGGAGACGATCGCGTAGATCTTAAAGAGGCCCAGAATGCTCATGGTGGAGAGGACATAGCCCAGAAGCAGAGCGCCGGTGTCCCCCATAAAAATTTTCGCCGGGTTGCGGTTATAGGGCAAAAAGCCGATGCAGGCCCCGGCCAGAGCCGCCAGAATGATCGCCACATTTCCCTGGGCGACGATGAACGCGATGATCAGCATGCTGACCCCGCTGATGGTGGACACGCCCACGGCCAAGCCGTCCAAACCGTCAATAAAGTTAACCGAGTTCGTGATGGCCACGATCCAGACAATCGTCACGGGGATGGCGAAGACGCCCAGCACCAGATGCGGATTGGCGGCAAAGATGTTGGGATTCATGAGGACTTCGATGATTACCCCGTGGAGCACGGCGAGGGCGGCGGCGGCAATTTGAACCAGGAGCTTGATCCAGGCCTTTAGGGAGATGATGTCATCGACCGCCCCGCAGGTCACGATGAGAATGGCGCCCAGCAAAATGCCCCGCACCTGCACGGTGATATCCGCGAAGCAGAGGACGGCGGCCACAAAACCCAAAAAGATGGCCAGACCGCCCATGCGGGGGATGGGGTGGTCGTGGATTCGGCGGGCCTCGCCGGGGTTGTCGATGGCCCCCACTTTTTGGGCGAAGCGCTTGACGAGGGGCGTCAGGGCAAAGCTGATGACCAGCGCCAGCGCCAGCGCCAAGAGCGCGCACACCACCTGTGTCGTACTGATCAAAGGCCCACCACCTCAACATGGAATGTCTCTGGCAATTCCGCCGCTTGTCATTGCGAGCGCAGCGAAGCAATCCAGAAAGCCGCGTGAGGGCTGGATTGCCACGGCGACAAGGACAGTTGTCTCTCAATGACGGGATTTCTATTGCGCGATAAATCCGATCTTCCGATACACCTTGGCGAGCGTCCGGCTTGCCGCCACAGCGGCGCGCTCCGCGCCGTCCCGGTAGACGCTCTCCAGATACGCCTTGTCCTTGAGAATGCGGACTGTCTCCTCCCGGATGGGCCGGAAGAGCTCCACGACAGCCTCACCCACGGCGGGCTTGAAGGCCCCGTAGCCCTGACCGGCGAATTCTGCCTCGATCTCGGCAAAATTTTTCCCGGTGACGGCGGAATAGATCTGCATGAGGTTTGATACGCCCGGCTTGTTTCCTTTGTCGTAATGAACGGGATTTTCCGAAGCGTCGCTGTCCGTGACGGCCCGCTTGAAGGCGCGCATGATCTCCTCCGGGCTCTGCATGAGGTACACGCAGCCCGCCGGGTCTTTATCGGACTTGGACATCTTGTCCGTGGGGCTGGAAAGGCTCATGACCCGCGCGCCGACCTTGGGGTGGAAGGCCTCCGGCATTTTGAACACGTCCCCGTAGAGGGCGTTGAAACGGTGGGCGATGTCCCGGCAGATCTCCACGTGCTGGGTCTGATCCTCCCCCACGGGCACCAGGTCAGTCTGGTACAACAGAATGTCCG
>WQUU01000119.1 GCA_009781925.1 Bacillota bacterium
TAATACGGCGATCATAATATTTCCTCCTGCTACTGATATATTTCCCCATTCCATTTCAGGTAGCCGTCAACGTGGCTGCCCTCCGGATCGTGGTGCGTCCAGTGAATCCCGCCGCCTTGGTCATTGTAGTAATATTCACCGTAAAATTCTACCGTGTCACCGACCGCAAGCCCGTCAAGCCTTGGCGCTATGTCTATATTATGCGCGACAAGCAAAGTCTGTCCGCTTGCAAGCGCAAGAATAAACCGCTGGTGGCGGCTGCCCTGGTTGTCGTCAGCAAGCAATTTCGTAACAACCCCTGTTCCGCTCACCTGTACGCCGCTTTTTTGCTCGTCAAACAGCTGCTTGATGAGCGCGTCGGAAGTCAACCCAGCTGTGGGTACGGTTTCAGCCGTTGACCCGCCTTCGGCGGCCGGAGGCACGACCGGAATACTGGCAGGCCCCTGTGTATTGCCCGTCTGCAAACACGCCGCCAGCGCCAGAAGCATGAGCACGAGCAGGATGATCAGCAATTTTTTCAATGCCTTGCGCCCCTCTTCATTTCACAACTACGCTGTCTTTTCCAAAATATTTTGCATGTGAAAAAGATACCATTATCCAACCCCCGTCAGATCCCACGCCGGGATATAGCGCTCGCCCGCTGCGTCCAATTCCTGCCCATAGCCCCGCGTGATTCGGGAGGCGTAGAGGTGCTCCACCGCCTTTTCATATTCTTCGGTCGTCAGCCGCCGCATGAGTTCCGGGTACTGTTCCAGCCCCGGCATGGGGGTGTACTGGGCCAGGAGACTGAACATCACCGTCCCCGGTGGGAAATTGTCAGAAACCCAGTCGATCACGCGCAGGCTGTCCTCCACCTGCCCCGGCAGAAGAAGGTGCCGGATGAGCAGCCCGCGCGTCAGGAGCCCGTCGCCGTCGAATTCGATGTCTCCGGCCTGGTCAAACATTTCAAACAGCGCAGCCTTAGCAACCTCGGGATAATCCGGCGCGGCGGCGTAGCGCCGGGCCAGGGCGGGGTCAAAGAACTTGAAATCCGGCAAGTAGATCTGGACTTTCCCCTCTAAAAGCCGGAGGGTTTCGCTCCGCTCATAGCCCGCGCTATTCCAGACCACCGGCAGGCCAAGGTCAAAATCCGTCAGCGCCTCCGCGACAATATCCGTATAGTGGCTGGCGGTGACGAGGTTTATATTGTGCACTCCCTGAGCCCTGAGGGTTTGCATGATCGCGCGCAGTTTCGTTATGTCAACCTTCTCGCCCGCTCCGCCCCGGCTGATGGCCGCGTTCTGGCAGAAGACGCAGCGCAGTCCGCAGCCGCAGAAGAAGATCGTGCCGGAGCCCCGTGCGCCGCTGATGCAGGGTTCCTCCCCAAAGTGCGCCGCCGCCCGCGCGACGGTCATCGCCTCCGGCGAGGCGCAGACGCCGGGCATTTTTGTGCGGTTCACCCCGCAGAGCCGGGGACAGAGATTACAATTCATTGGAACACCAGCTGTACCAATATCATATAGCACGCCGTCCCCAATCCGATGGACAGGAGACTGTTCTTCCGCCAGAGGTGCACTCCCGCGGTGACGAGCACGGCGATACCCTCCGGCAGGCCGTGGCTGCCGTGTAGAAGCTCCACATTCCTTAGGCAGTAGACCAGCAGCAGCCCGATGGCGGCGCTGGGCAGCAGCACCTGCAGGCGCTTGACAAAAACCGGCGTCTTTTTTCCCGCCGGAAAAATCAAAAAGGGCAGGGCCCGCGTCAACAGCGTTCCCAGCGCGAGAATGAGAATTGTGAGGAGAATTTGGAAGTTGGTCACTCAGGGCTCACCTCCCCCACATCCGGCGTCAGCCGTTTGGCGGAGAAGGCAAACACCGCCAGCATCGCGGCCATGGAAGGGAGGATAAAATCCGCGGGGCCAAAGATCAGCAGACAGGCGACGGAACACGCCACGCCGATCACCGCGCTCACGCGGTTCTTCTTGTCCGTCACCCGGTTTAAAAAGAGAACCACAAACAGGGCTGTGAGCGCGAAATCCAGTCCGCTCGTATTGAATTTCACCAAGGCGCCGAACAGCGCGCCCAGCATGGAGCTGATCACCCAATAGCACTGATCCAGCAGGCAGACAAAGAACAGGAACGCGCCCCGGTCGGCCCCTTCGGGCGGTTCGGCGGAGCTCAACAGAGAAAAGCTCTCGTCGGTCAGGGCAAAGACGATATAGGGCTTATACTTCCCCGCGCCGTGGATCCTGTCCAAGAGGGAGAGACCGTAAAACAGGTGCCGCACATTGACCATCAGGGCCATCAGCAGGACAAACAGCGGGTTGAAGGAGGCCGCGAAGAAACTCAGCGCCACATATTGCAGAGAACCCGCGAAGACGAGCAGGCTGGATAAGAACGTCCAGAGAGGATTGACCTTTGCCGCGCTCATGAGCACGCCATAGGCCAAGCCGAGAAAGAAGTACCCGGCCATCACCGGCAGTGTCAGCGGAAAAGCGGCGAGAAAGGCGCTGGCAATTGGGTTGTGAGGTTTTGTGGGTTGCTTCATGGCCCTATGCTAGTTCTCTTTCTTGCTTTAAATGGCTTGTCCTATGGTAACACAAAAGACGCCCGGGGTCAATCTCCCTATCGTAAAAAAGCCGCCTCACGGCAGCTGTTTTACGGTATCTTGCCAGGCGTCACGCTTTCACGCGGCAATATCGGCAACTTTTCCTCACTCCACGTCTGATAATAATCAACCCACGTTTCTCCGCTCCCGCCGATGTTCGCATTGTGATAAAAATGTGCCACATAGCTGTAGCTATAGGTTGAGCCGAGATTCCCGATCTGGAATGTGACCATGATATACGGCATGAGACCGCTTTTCTCGATATTCATTTCGAAATCGACGCCGTTTGCTGTTTTCCAAGTTTTGTTATAAAGATCGCGCTGAAAGTCTTGGCTCCTCGCCATCTCCGAGATAAGAGGGAGCGTTTTAGCAATCGAATCACGGATTTGCTGATCGGTCATCGCGGCGTCCAATTTGCACGTAAAACATAGCTCCGACTTAATTAGAAAGGAGTTCAAATCTTGAAACCCTTCAACCTGTTCCGACAATTCCCGACGCAGCAATTTAATATTTTGATTGTTATACGGCTCAATAATCCCAGAACTAACATAAAATACTGAAAAAACTATTATGAGCGCAATAGGAATACTAAGAGTGGCAACAATCTTTTTCCACACCATCGCCCCCACTCCCCCAAAACAAGCTTATCATCTCAGCCAGACGTGCTGCGTGAACAGGATGATCCCCAAGAGCACCACCACAAACAGCGCAATGATCACAAGAACCGCCTTTGTGGCTCCCCAGGCGATGGCCCTGCGCTCCTCCTTGGTCAGCGGCTCCGGGCCGTCGGGGTCATGCTGTTCCGACTTGGGTTCCGCCGGCTTATGGTACCAGGGCATACCCTCGACATTCATATTGACGACGGTGCGCCCGTCATCATAAAAGTCAGCTCGCTTTTTCTTCTTTGGCATGTTCCTCCGCCTTCGTCCGCTCCGCGTTCTCCTGGGTCCTGGCGGTACGCGCCGCGTCATTGTGGAGGTGGCAGGCGCAGAAGTGTCCCGGCGCGAGCTCCGCCCATTCCGGCGCCGCCGCCGAGCAGATATCCATGCAGTCCGGGCAGCGGGTGTGGAACTTGCAGCCCTTCGGCGGGTTGGCCGGGGACGGCAAACTGCCCTGCAGAATTGTGCGGTTCATCTTCACATCGGGATCGGGCACAGGGATCGCGGAGAACAGGGCCTTCGTATAGGGGTGCAGAGGGTGATCAAAGATCTCTTCCGTGCTCCCCTGCTCCACCATGTTGCCCAGATACATCACGCCCACGGAGTCCGAGATGTGTTCCACCACGCTCAGGTCGTGGGAGATGAACAGATAGGTCAGGCCAAAGTCCCGCTGCAGATTTTTGAGCAGATTGATAATCTGTGCCTGGATGGACACGTCCAACGCGGAGACCGGCTCGTCGCAGACGATAAAGTCCGGGTCAAGGGCCAGGGCCCTGGCGATGCAGATCCGCTGCCGCTGCCCGCCGGAGAACTCGTGGGGGAAGCGATCCTTGTGGTACTCCTGCAGGCCGCAGGCCCGCATGACATAGGAGATATAGTCGTCAAACTCCGCCTTCGGCACGATCTCGTGCTCCCGCACGGCCTCGCCGATGATCTCGCTGACCGGAATACGCGGGGAGAGGCTGGAGTAGGGATCCTGAAAGACGATCTGCATCTTGGGGCGGAGCTTGCGCAGCTCCTCCTTGGAAAGGCTGAAGATCTCCTGCCCCTCAAACCAGACCTCCCCCGCGGTCTTTTCCATCAGGCGCAGCAGTGTCCGCCCGGCGGTGGATTTTCCGCAGCCGGACTCGCCCACGAGCCCCATGGTCTGGCCCCGCTTAATTTGAAAGGAGATGCCGTCCACCGCCCGCACATTCGCGACGGTGCGCTGCAAGAAGCTGGAACGGATGGGAAACCACTTCACCAGGTTGTTGACCCGGATCACGCATTCGCTATCCTGATTGGGTATAGGGGGCGGCGCCGCCCCCACCGCGCCGAGGGCGTCGCGCCCTGCGACGGGTTTTTTAGAGGTGTCCATTTACAGCTCCTCCACATTCACAGTTTTGGGATAGCCCAACACCTGGCCCTGCGCCTCATAGCGCCAGCAGGAGACGATGTGCGTGTCGCTGATCTTGATCTCCGGCGGGTATTCTCCGGCGCATTTTTCGCAGGTCATCTCGCAGCGGTCGCGGAAGTAGCAGTAGTCCGGCATATTCACCGGGTTCGGCACACTGCCGGGGATATTGTAGAGATTTTCCACTTTTTTGCCCACCACGGGTTTAGACCGCATCAGGCCGATGGTATAGGGGTGGCAGGGGTTGTGGAATACTTCCTCCGCCGTGCCTTTTTCCACGACCCGGCCCGCGTACATGACCACCACGTAGTCCGCCATGTTGGCGATGACGCCCAAATCGTGGGTAATGAGCATGATGGAGCCCTGGATTCTGTCCTTGAGTCCGCTCAGCAGATCCAGAATCTGCGCCTGAATGGTGACGTCCAGCGCCGTGGTCGGCTCGTCCGCGATGACCAGCTGTGGACTGCAGGCCAGAGACATGGCGATCATGACCCGCTGGCGCATACCGCCGGACAGCTCGTGGGGATACATCCGATAGACCCCTTCGCTGTTGGCGATGCCCACCAGATCCAGCATCTCCAGCGTGCGTTTTTTGATCTCTTCTTTGTCCATGTCCTTGTTGTGCAGGGCGATGATCTCATCCACCTGCGCCCCGCAGCGAAAGACGGGGTTCAAACTGGTCATGGGCTCCTGGAAGATCATGGACATCATATTGCCCCGAATCTTCATCATCTCGGATGTGGGCGTGTTGACGATATTGTATGCCGTGCCGTCGCCCTTGTTGAAGCGGATCTCGCCGCCCACCACCTGGCCCTGGGGCCGCTGGAGCAGCTGCATGAGGCTCAAACTCGTCACGCTCTTGCCGCAGCCGCTCTCCCC
>WQUU01000120.1 GCA_009781925.1 Bacillota bacterium
CGCTGTACAAGATGGCCCATGAGCAGGTGCTGCGTGACAATTTCAGGGACATCGTCGGGACTTACGCGGTTGTAAATGGTGCCGTCCGGGTGCACGAGCAGCATTGGGCCGTTGGCGCACAGGCCAAAGCAGCCGGTCTGCACGACCTTGATCTCGCCTCCCAGGCCCTGCCGCGCCAGCTCATCCTCCAGCCTGTCACGGACTTTCTGACCGCCGCCGCCGGAGCAGTTTGTGCCCCCGCAGATAAAGACATGTTTGCGTACCATAAGGTGTCCCCCCTCACTTCTCGGACGCGCCGATGGTGTATTCCGTGACGATATGACCGTCCCGGATGTGTTCCACGGCCACGCGCCGGGCTTTTTCCGCCGTCATTTTGACATAGGTGACCTTTGTTTTGCCGGGCTCAAAGACTTCGACCACGGGCTCAAACTGGCAGATGCCGATACAGCCGCACTGGGTGACGATGACGCGGTCTCCGATGCCCATGGTGTGCAGCTCATCCTGCAGGGCGTTCAGCACCGGGCGGGCGCCCGCCGCGATACCGCAGGTGGCCATGCCGACCACCACGCGGCAATCGGCCGCGCCGTCCCTCAGGTTGATCCGGTCACCCACGCTCTTGCGAATGGCCTGTAGTTCCGCCAAGGATTTCATAGGGTATGTTCCTTTCGTTTTACGATTTGTATGTATGGGCCGGTGTCCTCGACGGCCCGTCTTCGACGACATAAAAGGGATCAAAATAAATAAACGTAAATAAATTTTGAATTTTGACCAAAAGCCTTGTATTTCATTACAGATTACGGTATAATGATATTGAACCACTGAAAGCGCGAATGCGCCGGAGGTGGTGTTTTTATTTTGGATATATTACGAAGCCATATGTGCTTTCACTATTTGCCTTTAGATTAAGACGCTCGGACTTTTTTAGCGCCGCCATGACCGCATGAACAAACTTATCGTCTATTGTCTGTCCCACACGGGTTGGAAGTGAGATTTTTCGATATTGAAGCTTAAAATACAAATTGACAAAATAAGAAACGAAGTCACAAATCTGGATAAAATAAGACTGTTTTGAATCCTTTTCAAGAATATCCTCAATTAATCCCTTTATAGGTTGATTTCTGAACTCGAAAGAATATCTTGATTGAATCGGATTAAAAGCTCGTATTGCGCGCGCTGTTTTTCTCATCGGGGCGACCCGGCCACTGTCTGTTATAATTATGTAATTCCATGCTCCGCCGCTATCATTGTCAATTCGTTGTATCGTATACTTGAGCGCGTTTTCAAGCACAGGATAGTCTGGATTTAAAATTCTTGTCTTATCGATGATTACATTAATGATCGATAAATCCATGGCCGCAATGCAAAAAGTAAACGCTTTTAGTATCTCCTGTTTTACATCTTGGCCCCATCCATAATCCCGATAAGGATTCTTATCCGTAAGAAAATCCTTTGTGTGCATTTCTTGGGAGGTATGGAACCCATATTTGTCCCGCAGCTCTTTTCTGAGCGCTTTGATATGGTTATAATTGCTTTGCCAGCTTGAGGCGGGCATATATACGTTGGTTAGAATAAAATGAGCGCTGGATGCGGTTGTGATGCCGTCATCTCCTGTTTCATCCAAATATACGATGCGTGTCTCCATTTTTTCACCGGTAGATTATTGTCTCAATATTTCTTTAAAATCCCGTCGACTTCGGCGGGAGTGAGGCGGCCGTAGACGTCCTCCCCGATCATCATGACCGGGGCCAGGCCGCAGGCGCCGATACAGCGGCAGGAGTTGAGGGAGAACTTGCCGTCCGCTGTGACCTCTCCTTCGCCGATACTCAAAAGCTCTGCGATGCGGTCATAGATCTCTTTCGCGCCCTTGACATAGCAGGCCGTGCCGAGACAGACCGAGATCTGATGCTGGCCTTTGGGGTAAAGGGAGAACTGGGAGTAGAAGGTGACGACCCCATAAACTTCCTCCAGCGGGAGTTCCAAGCCCCGCGCGACGATCACCTGAACTTCCTTCGGGAGATAGCCGTAGATCTCCTGGGCCTGTTGCAGGATGGGCATCAGCGCGCCCGGCTGCGCTTTGAGCGTCTCAATCACTTGCAGCAGCCGCGCCTCCTGCTCTGCGGTGCCCCGAAAGGGAACCGTGGTTTTATTTGCGGTCATAGCGGGAGAGCCTCCTAATAAATGTTAAATTATTTTTTTAACAAAACTGATCTTATTGTATACACATTCCGCGCATTTGTCAAGAACGCTTATGGGAAAAATGCTGTGAAAAATATAGAAAAACTAGTGAAATACACAAATTGCCTGGGGCGTAAAAAAGCAGGGGAAAATAGAAATATCGAATTTTCTTGACCCCGGCGCGCTTCTGGGGTAAAATAACAGTAATACGCCGCGAAGATAACCCGCGGTTTCGAGGTGAATCCATTTGAAAGCAATTCTCCGGGCGGTGGACAAGTTCTGTTACCGGCATCCGCGCTTCGGCATCCGAAACCTGATGCTGTATATCATCATCAGCAACGCGGTTGTCGCAATTGTTTCCCTGTTTGACCAATCGAACACGTTTGTCAATTATTTGGTATTTAACGCGGATAAAATTCTGCGGGGGGAGATCTGGCGGCTGGTCACCTTCCTGTTTGTCCCGCCGATGGGACTGGACGGCAATATGTTCAGCATCATTCTGGTGGCCGTTGCGCTGTACTTCTATTACTTTCTCGGCACATCGCTGCAAAATCTATGGGGTGTGGGAAAGTTTACGATCTACTATTTCAGCGGCGCGCTGTTCATGATCATCTTTGGTTTTATCGCTTACTTTTTTAACGTCATAGTGCCGTTTGGCGCGTACTATCTGAACCTTGGGATGTTCTTCGTCTTTGCGACCTTTTACCCGAATATGCAGGTGCTGTTCATGTTCTTCATCCCGCTCAAAGTCAAATATCTGGCTTGGCTCAACCTGGCGTTCTTCGCGTATGATATGATTGCGGAGCGGGCGTTTTTCCCCGGGAATCTGCTGCCGGCGGTCATTTTGCTGCACTACCTGCTCTTCTGCGGGGGCTGGCTCATCGACTCCATCCGGCCCGGCCGGGTCAAGACCGCGTACAATACGGTCAACTTCCGCCAGGCGGCAAAGCAGGTGCAGCGGGAGCAGGAGAAGAGGCCCTATACCCGCCGCTGTGAGATCTGCGGCAAGACGGACACGGACTACCCGAATCTGGAGTTCCGCTACTGCTCCCGCTGCCAGGGTTATCACTGTTTCTGCGAGGAACACATCAATAACCACACGCATTTTTCGTAAATTGCAGAAAATTTTTGCAATTTAATAATTTTGAAATAATATCTCTGTTGTGTTCTTAATATTTACCTGTTATAGTAGAACTTGCAAGAGACAGTTTCATCTTTTTCATTTTGTCCTCATCCCATAAAAACAGCGGAACGGTATGTCGCACCGTTCCGTTGTTTTTTATTCAAACAGCCTCGTGGACAGATACCGCTCGCCGCTGTCGGGGAAGAGTACGGCGATCGTTTTGCCCGCGTTCTCCGGGCGCTTGGCCAATTCCGACGCCGCCCAGAGCACCGCGCCGGAGGAGATCCCGGCCAGGAGGCCCTCCGCTTTGGCCAGTGCGCGCACGGCTTTGACGGCTTCCTCAGACTTCACCGTGACGATCTCGTCGTAAACAGCCGTATTTAGCGTCTCCGGGACAAAGCCGGCGCCGATGCCCTGAAGCCCATGGGGGCCGGGCTGTCCGCCGCTGAGAACAGGGGAGTCCGCGGGTTCGACGGCGACGACCCTGACCGCCGGGTTTTGGCCCTTTAAATATGCTCCGGCGCCGCTGACGGTTCCGCCTGTGCCGACCCCGGCAATGAAGAGTTCCACCGCGCCGCCGCTGTCCTCCCAGATCTCGGGCCCTGTTGTTTTCAGATGGGTTTCCGGGTTTACCGGATTGGTGAACTGTCCGGGGAAAAATGCGCCGAATTTGGCGGCGAACTCCTCCGCCTTGGCGATGGCGCCGTTCATGCCCTTTGCGCCCTCGGTGAGCACGAGTTCCGCGCCGTAGGCGGCTAAAAGCTGACGGCGTTCGATGCTCATGGTTTCCGGCATGGTGAGGATAAGGCGGTAACCTCTGGCGGCCGCCACCATGGCGAGGCCGATGCCCGTGTTGCCGCTGGTGGGTTCGACGATGACCGCGCCGGATTTCAATTGGCCCGAGCGCTCCGCCGCGTCCACCATCGCCAGGGCGATGCGGTCTTTGACGCTTCCGGCGGGATTAAAATACTCCAGCTTGGCCAGGAGCGCGGCGTTTAGGCCCTGCTGCCGCTCGTAGCCGTACAGGCGCAATAGCGGCGTGTGGCCGATGAGTTCGGTGATGGAGCTCGCGATTCTTGACATGAGAGGCCACCTCTTGGTATAATACTTCAACCGTATTTTACCACAATACACGCACTTCAGCAAGGAGAATCGAGCATGACGCAATCGGCCCTGGTCGCCATGAGCGGCGGCGTGGACAGCTCCGTCGCGGCATATTTGACCCTTCAAAAAGGGTACGCCTGCGCGGGGGCCATGATGCGGCTGTGTGGGGGTGAGACTGACAGCGCGGACGCCAGAGCCGTGGCTGAACGGCTGGGGATTCCTTTCATCGAGTTCGATTTTACTGAAATTTTTGCGAAAGCGGTGCTCGGCCCCTTCGCGGCGGCCTATGCCGGGGGACGCACGCCGAATCCCTGCGTTTTATGCAACCGTTTTTTAAAATTCGGGGCGCTTTTGGACAAGGCGCGGGAGATGGGCCTGGACGCCATCGCCACGGGACACTACGCCCGGGTGACCTATGACTCCGGCAGTGGGCGCTGGCTTCTCAGAAAAGGCGCGGACGCGGAAAAAGACCAGAGCTATGTCCTTTACAGTCTCAGCCAGGAACAGCTGGGCCGCGCACTCCTGCCCCTCGGGGAGCTGCGCAAGGATGAGGTGCGGGAAATTGCCCAGGCGCAGGGCTTTGGCAATGCGGAAAAGGGGGAGAGCCAGGACATCTGCTTTGTGCCGGACGGCGACTATGCCGCCTTTATCGAGCGGTACACCGGAAAAATCTGCTCGCCGGGGCGTTTTGTGGACAGCGCCGGCAATGCTCTGGGGGAGCACAAAGGACTCATCCGCTACACCGTCGGCCAGCGGCGGGGGTTCGGCCTCTCCGCGGCGGAGCGCCGGTACGTCCTGGAGACGCGGCCCACGGACAATACTGTTGTACTGGGGCCGGAGCGGGAGCTTTACACCGACACGCTGACTGCCAAAGAGATCAATCTCATCGCATGCGACCGGATCGACGGCGCGCTGCGGGTCAAGGCGAAAGCCCGCTACCGGCAGCGGGAACAGGGCGCTACTGTGACGCAGCCGGATGAACATACGCTGCGCCTGCGCTTTGACACGCCCCAGCGGGCGGTGACAAAGGGTCAGGCCGTGGTGCTCTACGACGGGGATGTCATCTTGGGCGGGGGGACGATTGTATGAAGTACCGAGTTTCTG
>WQUU01000121.1 GCA_009781925.1 Bacillota bacterium
CCTGACTGCGCAAAAAAATCTCCTCCATATCGCGATACCGCGCGTCTGAAGCGCTGAACATGGCCTGGAGCGCCTCGAACTCCCCCTGTTCCTTCGTCAGCGCAGCCTGTTTGCCCGCGATGGCGGCGCGATCCGTCTGGAGCGCGGACAGGCGCTTTTGCCTTTCCGCGGATCCCTCCCACGCTTTGGACAGCGCGGCAAAATCCCCCTGCGCCTTTTCCAGGGGCGGCAGAGCTTCCACCGCCCTGACTGCCCCCTGAAGTTCGGCTTCGGCGGCGGTTTCCCGCTTTTTTGCGTCCGCCAAAGCGGTCAGCGCGGTCTCGTGCTCCTCCGCAGCCCGCCGCAGTCCGTCCGCCAGGGGTTTGATTCGCCGCAACGCGGCCTCGCCCCGGGCGATACGCGTTTTTGTCCCCGCGATCTCCCCGGACAGCGCCCGATGCGCCGCAAAGTCCAGCCGGAGCCGATCCAGATCGGTGAATTTTTTGCTGTCCCCCTCCGCGACGGCCAGCGCGGCGGCCAGCTCCTGCCGCCGCCGGTCACAGTCCGCGAGTTCCGTGTCTGTCTCCTGAAGCGCGGCCCGGTCAACCCGGCTCTGCGCCTCCCACGCCGCGAATGTGGCCTCCCGCTGATAGACGTCCACCTCATAGCGCGCGAAGTCGTGGAGAACCATCTCGCGCTCCCCCTTCACACGCCGCTCGCGCTCTTTGAGTTGCTCCTGAAACTGCCGCAGCGCCTCCGTGCCAAAGATGCGGCGCAGAATTTTTACCCGCTCCTCCGTACCGCTCTGGAGAAAGCGAAGAAAATCGTTCTGGGCGATCATGACGATCTGGGCAAACTGCTCCCGATCCAGCCCGATAATCTCGGCAATTTTGGGTCTGACATTCCGCTCCCCGCCGAGGACACTGCCGTCGGGCAGCGTGAGGACGGGCTCCTGCCCGGTCTTTTTGATGCTCCGCTTGATGTTGTAGCATTTTCCGGAGGCGGTGAAGTCCAGCTCCACAGCCGTCTTGGCCTTCTCCTCTGAAAAGTCGCTCCGGAGCATGGCGCAATCGTCGCGCCCCGCGCCGCTGGCTTTGCCGAAGAGGGCGAAGGAGATGGCGTCAAAGATGGTCGTCTTGCCGGAGCCCGTCTCCCCCGTGATGAGATAGAGCCCGCTTGCGCCGAGCCTGGTAAAATCGATGCACTGCGTGTCGGCGTAGGAGCCGAAGGCGCTCATGGTCAATTTCAGCGGTTTCATGCCTCATGTACCCCCTCCAGGAGTTCCCGCACGATTCCGGCCTGCACCGCGCTCAGGACGGAACCCTGCGTCTCGAGAAAAAAAGCGCCGAACAACTCGTAGGGCGACAGCTTTTCCACCGCCGCCGCCTCTGCCCGGACCGCGCCGGGGTCGATCCCTGTCCGGGCGTTCTCAAAGTCGAGACTCATGAGGTTTGGATAGACGCTGCGGAGCTTGCCCACCGGGTCGGCGAGCTCCTCCTCATCGGTGAGGATTACGCGCAGATAGTCCTCCCGATCCGCCAGGGACGCGATCTCAGGAGAGATCAGCGTCTCCAGCTTCCCCTTGATCTCGCGCATGTCGTGGAGCGGCGCGAGGGGGAGCGCGGTGAGAGTCAAATTTCCCTTTTCCCGCAGCTCAACCAGGGTGACGGACTTCTCCTGCCGCCACTCGGAGAACGAATACTTGACCGGCGACCCGGCGTAGCGGATTTTTGCCTCCCCCAGGGACTGCGCCCCGTGCAGGTGGCCCAGCGCCGCGTAGTCAAAGCGCGTAAGCAGTGCGGCGTCCGCCGCGTCGAGCCCGCCCACCGGGTTCAGCTCGGACTCGCTCCGCAGGGGGATTAGCCCCGCCCGGGTATAAAACTGGTGGGAGACCAGCACATTGCGGGCGCCGGTGGCGATGTCCGCCGCTTCCAGCGCCGCGCCGACCGCGTCGTATTTGACAAAAGGCAGCAGCCAGAAATTTACCGCGCCGTATGCGTCCGGCAGCGTCACTTTTTGCATGTCCCCGTCAAAACTGCCGCAGAGATACAGCTTTTTTTCTTGCAGCAGCCGGCTGGCAAAGTCCAGGCGCTCCGGCGAGTCGTGGTTGCCGGAGATGAGCAGCACCGCCGCGCCCGTGTCTGCCAGCGCGGTGAGGAAGTCGTCGAAAACGCCCACAGCCTCCGTGCCCGGGAGGGCGCGGTCGTACACGTCCCCGGCGATGAGCACAGCGGCGGGCTGTTCGGTCTCTATGCGCGCGAGGATTTGCGCAAAAGCGTGCCGCTGCTCCTCCAGCATGGAGAAGCCGTTCACGCTCTTGCCAATATGCAGATCGGCGATGTGCAAAAATTTCATAGGCGGCCCTCCCTGTCACAAAGATTTTATCACAGCGGCCCATTTCATGCAATTTGAATTTTTCATAAACAACCAGGGATTGCGTTGCTTTTTTAATAATTCGCGCTTAAAATGAAATCAGAGTACGGCAGACAAGGGGGGATGTTGGCATGAGTCCGGAAAAGTCAGTGACGCGATTTGAGACCGGCGAGTTTGATAAGCTCAAGAGCAGCCTTGTAATCTACCGCTGCGCGCTCAAAATGATCGAGACAAAACTCACGAACCTCAACGACTATTACGCCGCGTTCTACGAGGGCAACCCCATTGAACATACCGCATACCGCATCAAGTCGCCGGAGAGCATCGCCGGCAAATTGAAAGCCCGGAATCTGCCGATCACCGCCGAGGCGGCCGTTGCAAACCTTTTGGACATCGCCGGGGCGCGCATCATCTGCTCCTACGCGAAAAATATCCGGGAGATCGCCGATATTATCCGGGCACAGCACGACCTCACGATCGTCAGCGAAAAAGACTACCTCTCCGCCCCGAAGGCCAGCGGATACCGCAGTTACCATATCGTGGCGGAGGTGAGGCCCGGCATCCAGTTCGGCGAGCAATGCTGTCCGGTGGAGATCCAGATCCGAACCTCGGCCATGGACTTCTGGGCCAGCCTGGAGCACAAGGTTCGCTATAAATACGGCGGGCAGGTGCCCGACCACTTCAGCCGCGAACTCCAGCTCTGCGCGGAAAAGATCAACGAGCTGGACGAGCGGATGTATCTGATCCACGAGCTGGTGGAACTGGTGAACGAATAATCGCGGCAGTGGGATTGTCGCCATATGGCAAAAACGGGACGTCTGTCTAAGACGCCCCGTTTTTGCATATTCCCCCGTCACCCGCCCAGTGTGGCCACCATCACGGCCTTGATCGTGTGCAGCCGGTTCTCCGCCTCATCAAATACGACGGAGTGCCCGCTCTCAAAGACCTCGTCGCTGACCTCCATCTCCAGGAGGCCAAATTTTTCATAAATCTCCCGCCCGACGGCGGTTTTCAGGTCGTGAAACGCCGGTAGGCAGTGCAGAAACAGCACGTCCGGGTTGTTGGTTTTTTGGACGACATCCGCGTTGATCTGATACGGTCTGAGCAGCGCGATCCGCTCCGCCCAGACCTCATAGGGCTCGCCCATGGACACCCAGACGTCCGTATACAGCACGTCCGCGTCCAGGACGCCCGTGCCGATGTCCTGCGTGACCGTGACGCGCGCGCCGGTCTCCGCCGCCACGGCCCGGCAGCGGTCAAGGAAGGCCGGATCCGGATAGAGCGCTTTTGGCGCCACGATGCGGAAGTCCATGCCCAGCTTGACGCCGCCGATGAGCAGCGCGCGGGCCACGTTGTTGCGCCCGTCCCCCATAAAGACGAAGGTCATCTCGGAAAATGGTTTTTGCAGATGCTCCCGCGCCGTCAAAAAATCCGCCAGCACCTGGGTCGGGTGATCGAGGTCGGTCAGGCCGTTCCAGACCGGGACGCCCGAGTATTTCGCCAGATCCTCCACCGTGGACTGGGCAAAGCCCCGGTACTCGATGCCGTCATACATCCGCCCTAAAACCCGCGCCGTGTCGGGGATCGACTCCTTCTTCCCCATCTGGCTGCCGGTCGGGCCCAGATAGGTCACGTGCGCGCCCTGGTCATGGGCCGCGACCTCAAAGGCGCAGCGGGTGCGCGTGGAGTCCTTTTCAAACAGCAGGACGATATTTTTGCCGAGCAGTTTCTTCTCCTCCGCCCCGGCGCGCTTGGCGGCCTTCAGCGCGGCGGAGAGCTCGAGCAGATATTCGATCTCCTCCGGCGTGAAGTCCATGAGGGTGAGGAAGCTGCGGTTATGCAGGTTGATGGACATGGCGGGGCCTCCGTTTTTTATTTCTATTATTGTCTCATGCGCACGGGTTATTGTTCTTTTTTGAATATCAACAAAAATTGAGCAAATCCCGCAAGCGAAAATGAACACGCCGCCAGCTCCCAGCCATCAGCCGCGCGTTTGTTTATTTCCTCGTCAAGAATAGAGATGTCCTTTGCGCCGAGTTTACCTTTTATAGAACTGGACGCATCAAGAAGCACACTTTCATACTTTAACATCGTAAAACCGCCTTTCCATCTGTTATGAATACTGTCTGCGTGCGGGTATAGTTCTGCGCTCGCTTAGAACATCATTTTTGCTTTCTGTAGGTAAGAACAAGTAACGATAAACCCCAGACCATTAGAGGTATTCCAACAATAATCGATAGAATCTTCGCCCAGTCAGGCAAATTCAATGCAAAAACATTCCAGTTAAAAATCACTGTAACAGCTATTCCAACTACGATAAGAACGATTGCCAGTATGGTTTTTGTTACACGCTTATCCATTTTCTGCTTCTCCTTTCACAGTTAAATTTTGACCGTTCCCTATGGTAAACCCGCCTTAAAATATTTTTGCGGGTATCACCCCCCCAATATCCCGTTCGCGGTTCATCATTTTAACCTTCTTGCCCAACCATAGCTTACTTGCTTATTTCACGTACTTCTCCACAAACTCATCCAGCACTTGCGCCAAATCCGGGTGGCCGATCTCCTGGAGGTCGTAGTGGACGCGGGTGTTCGGTTTGTTGATCTTGCAAACGCGGTTTAAATCGATCGGCGTCGCGATCACAACACTGTCGCAGTCCGTATTGGCGATGGTGGCCGCAAGGTCGCGCACCTGCTGCTCCCCGTAACCCATGGCGGGCAGCAGCGCGCCGATATTCGGGTAGGTGTCAAAGGTCTCCGCCAGTTTACCGACCACGAAGGGCCTTGGATCCACCGTCTCCGCCGCGCCGTAGCGCTTCGCGGCCACGACGCCCGCGCCGATTTTCATCTCGCCGTGGGTGAGGGTGGGGCCGTCCTCGACCACGAGGACGCGTTTACCCTTGATCACCGCCGGATCGTCCACCGCGATGGTGGAGGCCGCGTCGATGATCACCGCGCCCGGATTGACCTTGGCGATATTTTTGCGCACTGTCTGGATGTCGTCAAAATCGGCGCTGTCGATCTTGTTGATGACCACCGCGTCCGCCAGGCGGAGCGTCACCTCGCCGGGGTAATAGGCGAGCTCATGGCCCGCCCTGTGCGGATCGACGACGGTGATGTTGAGGTCGGGCTTGTAGAAGGGGAAGTCGTTGTTTCCGCCGTCCCAGAGGATGATGTCACAGCCCTTGGGATCGGTCTCGGCGGCGCGGAGGATCGCCTCATAGTCCACGCCGGCGTAGATGACGTTGCCGCCCGCCACATAGGGCTCGTACTCCTCCATCTCCTCGATGGTGCACTGATGTTTTTCCAGATCGCCGATCTCGGCGAAGCGCTGGACCTTTTGCGCGGCGAGATCGCCATAGGGCATCGGGTGGCGCACGGCGATGACCTTTAAGCCTTTGGCGTTGAGCAGCTCCACGATCTTGCGGGAGGTCTGGCTCTTGCCGCAGCCCGTCCTGACCGCGCCGACGGCGATGACCGGCTTTGTGCTTTTCACCATCGTGTGCTTGGGCCCCAAAAGCGCGAAGTTGGCTCCGGCGGCGTTGACTTTGGCGCTCATGCCCATGACAAACGCGTATTTCACGTCGCTGTACGCGAACACACACACATCCACGTCCCGCTCCTTGATGAGCTGTTCCAGCTCATCCTGTGGGAAAATGGGGATCCCCTCGGGGTAGAGGCTGCCGGCCAGTTCGGCCGGATATTTGCGCCCGGCGATGTCCGGGATCTGGGCCGCCGTGAACGCGACGACGTTAAAATCCGGGTCGCCGCGGAACGCCGTGTTAAAGTTGTGGAAATCCCTGCCCGCCGCGCCGATGATGATGACGTTTTTTCTCATGTAGCTCCTCCGTTTTTCGAATTTGAATATAATCTGTCATTCTGAGCGCAGCGAAGAATCTTGAAGGGAAAGACCCTTCGCCACGCTCAGGGTGACAGGTAAGATATAAATGTCACAGCGCCTAATCCAGCGCCCGGCCCAGATTCACCAAAAAATCCTGCACGTTGGTGATGATGCTCTTCGCCGAGAGGCTCCCCCGGTCGGCCAGCTTGTTCGCGGCAAATTCCGAGATGTCGACGGTGTAGAAATAGACCGGGCGGATCGTCCCGCCGGGCAGCGTGCGGAAGGCCGGGGTCATGTTCCCGGCGGCGATCGTGTGCAGCGTGGTCGCCAGCGCGATCACGGTGGTGGCGCGGGAAAGCTCGGCGCGCATGGCGTCCTGTCCGGCGTAGACGTCGGCAAACACCCCCGGCAGGGGGCCGTCGTCCCGGATGGAGCCGGTTAAAACCAAGGGGATATTATGCTTCACGCAGGCGTATACGACGCCGTTGCCGATGCCCTCCCCCTCGATGAAGGCCTCCAGCGAACCGTACAGCCGCGCGCGGTTGATCGTGTCGATGTGGTTGTAGTGGCCGTTCGGATAGGGCAACTGGGTATAGATATCCTGCCCCAGCGCGGTGTTGCGGTACGCCCCCTCCAGATCATGGGTCGCCAGGGCGTTGCCCGCCAGCAGCGCGCCGACGTAACCCTTTTCGGCGAGCGCCGAAAAAGCGGCGCGCGAATCCGCGTCAAAGCTGCAGGCCGGGCCCATCACCCAGACGATGTGCCCATGCTTCCGCTCGTGGCGCAGCAGATCATAGAGAAAGTCGTAGTCCACGGAGAAGGCGGTCTCGCGGCTGCGGCCCTGGCGGAAGGCGAAACTCTCGCGGGTCTCTCTCTGGCTCGAAAACCCCTCCGTGTGGACGAAAATGCCGTCCCGCCCGTCCTCACTCCGCCCGACGGCAACTTTGTCCCCGCGGCGGAGACGCCGAAATTCCCGCACCGCGATTTCCCCGTCTTCGAACACCGCGACGCAGTCCATCCGGCTCTCCTTTGCCAACAGCCAGCGCCCGTTCACTCTGAAATATTCGGGATAGATCGTGGTCGCGTGGTAGCCCTCCGGCGCGGCAAAATCGGCGGGCGCGGGGAGAAACCGGGCATCCGGGGCCGCTTGGAGCGGCGCAGATGAGAGGTCGGGGGGCAGATAGAGGGGCAGTTCAAATTTCATAAAGCGTCTCCCTAATGTAGTCATAGCGATAATCAACGGCGGTTAAACAAGATAATCTTACATCCGCAAGGCCTCTTGCTGCCGCTGAAACCGTGTCCGGCTAATCTTTTTGGATGCGAACCAGCCGATCCGCAAGGGAAAGGCTATCCTCCAGATTGACCACCAAAATAACCACCGCGATACCCCGTTCCAGCAGTCTCTTAATCAGGCCGTAGATGTGCACCCGCAATTCCATGTCCGCGCGGCGAAACGGCTGCACGCAAAATACCGCCTTCGGTTTTTGGATGGCGACGCGCGTATACACCAATTCATACTTCTGTATTTCGCTGAGCGCGTCCACGCGCTTGTCAAAGACGTCGCTGCCCAGCAGCGCCTCATACTCATACTTTATGCCGTTGCGCACACGCTTGTCCCGCCAGACCTCCGGCAGACGCCGATCCACCAAAAAGCAGAGATTGTCCAAATAGCTCATCTCCCGGAACAGCATGGTCTCGGTGGGCAGTTCCTGGATCATGGCGATATCGCCGCCGATCCGCAGGGGAACTGCCCGGCCGTCAACCCGTATTTCGCCGCGCTGCGGGGCGAGCTCCCCGCTCAGGATGGCCAACAGTTCCTCAAAGACCTGTATGTCGGCGCTCTGAAGCACCACGCATTCCCCGGGGGCGACGGCAAAGCTCAAATTGTTCACCAATATACCGGTCAGGCCCACGGCCTCGAGCACGGCGCTGCGGCGGTTCTCAGTGGACAGATCCGCCCGCTGTCCGGCCTGAAACGCTCCGGTATAATTTTTAAAGAACTCCTCGGTGATCTCGTCGCTTTGCAAGATTTTTACAATTCTGCCGTCGGACATGAGCGCTACTCTGTCACAAACCTGTTTGAGCTCCTTCAGGTGAAAATCGATGTACAAAAAGGAAAAACCCTGATCGGCATAGTATTTGAGTAGCCGGTGAATTTTTTTTAACTCCGCTTCGCCGAGATTGGCGCTGATATCCCGCAGCAGGGTCAGTTTGCAGCCCGCTACCACGGACTTCAGCACATCCACGACCACTTTTTCA
Source organism: Bacillota bacterium (assembly GCA_009781925.1). GTDB lineage: Bacteria > Bacillota > Clostridia > Oscillospirales > Oscillospiraceae > WQUU01. The sequence continues at coordinate 8,452 of WQUU01000121.1, forward strand.
AAGCCTGTCAACTCGTCGACATGGGTGTCGGCCGAAAGGTGGACGCCGATGCTCTCCAAGAAAGGCAGCAGCTGTTTGCGGAGCGCTGACGGCCTGAGCAGCCACGTGTGAAACTCCGGGCGAAGCACAAAGATATTGTCCGAGACCGTCAGGCCTTCCACAAGACAGCTCTCGCTTTGGATCAGGCCGATGCGGTTATGGCGCTGCTTGGAGTCGCGCCAGGTGTTCACCTGCTCCTCGCGATAGTTGACATAGCCGTAACGCAGCGGGGTGTTATACTGGAGCAGGCGCAGAAGCGCCGTAAGGCCGTGATTGTTGATCGGCAGCAGTCCCATGATCTCGCCGGACAAAATATTTAAATTGAAATCGTCCAGTTCGATTACGCCCTGCTCCTGACAGCTCACCCGCTCCATACGCAAGACTTCCGATCTCATCCCAATACCTCGCTGTTCTTCACATCCCTGTCGCTGCTGATGGCGGGCAGGGAGATCTCCACATCGGTGCCCGCTCCCAGAACGGAGAACACATGCAGGCCGTATTCGTCGCCGAACAGCAGCCGGATGCGGTTGTCCACATTGACCAGGGCCAGGCCGCCTTCGGACTCCCGCTCCCGGGTGGCGATGTTGAGCTTCCCCTTACCCAGCCTGCCGTTGATCCTCCGCAGCGTCTCCTCGTCCATGCCCAGCCCGTCGTCGGAGATCCGGATCAGCAGCCGCTTTGCGGTGCGCGCCAGAGAGATGACCAGGTGGCCCGTGCCCACCTTGAGCTCCGTGCCGTGTATGATGCTGTTCTCCAGAATGGGCTGCATGGTGAGTTTTGGGATCCGGCAGCGGTAGATATCGGCCCTGTCCTCGGGCGCGCAGCGGACGTCCAATTCCAGGCGGTCTCCGAAACGGTACTGCTGGATGCTGAAATAGGTCTCGCAGTTTTGCAGTTCCTCTTCCACAGAGACCAGATTCTCCACCTTCGTGATCGTATAGCGGAAAAAAGTGGCCAAAGACTCGGTCATATCCGCCAAATCTCCGAGCCCGGCCAGCAGCGCCTCGCTGCGGATACTCTCCAGCGTATTATAGAGAAAATGCGGATTGATTTGATTTTGCAGCGCCAGATACTGCGCCTGCCGCTTATTCATGTCGAACAGCTGCGTCGGACTCAGAACCTCCTGCAGCTGGGCAAACAACAGCTGCGTCGCGCCCGAAACCATGCGGAGACCGGAGCGTTCCACCTCGGACAGGCCGTAACCCTCCAAAAAAAGGCGGAGTAGCTCCTCTGTTTTGAGATAGGGCCGGACTATCCAGAACCATGCCGCCGCACACAGGAGAAAAATGCCAATCAGCACGGCAAAAGCCGGAATCAGGGACAGGGCGGCGCAGACTGCCAGCGCCCCGAGGCAAACAAACAATACGGCGGCGCGTAAGTCCAGAGTTTTTCGCCGCCTGCGCAGGACGGGTCTCCGGCGTTTTCCTTTATCCATACAGTTTTCTGTACTGTCCCGGGCTCAGATTGGTCATCTTCTTAAAAATCCCTGTGAAATGTTTCAAATCGCTGTATCCCACCTCCACACAGATGTCCGCAATCGGCATAGCGGTCTCCTGGAGCAGCTCCTTTGCCCGCTCAACACGGATCCGGGTCAGATATCTGGAAAAACCCTCACCGGTCTCCCGCTTGAACATGGTGCTGAAATAGCTCACGGAAAAGCCGGTGGCGGCGCACACGTCCTCCAAGGTAATCGGCTCATGGAAATGCTGCTGAATATACTGCTTCGCGATGCGGATGGGGCGAATTGCCTCGTTTTCGCGCAGCTCCCGGAGGCTCCCGACCTGCTGCCGGATCAGCGCGCGCAGGCAGGCAAATAATTTGTCTGCGGAGCCGCACAGCTCGCAGCGTTCCGTGAAGGCCCGGATCAGCGCCTCCTCCTCATTCATATGCAGCCGGGTAGAAAACATCCTGCCCGCGGCCAAAACCAGATTGAGCAACTCAAAGCCGCGTACATTCGGTATCTTCTCCGCTTCGGCGCGCAGGCCGTCCACTCCTTCATCCGCCGCTTCGTCACTCAGCGTGTCAATGATACGATCTACAGCCCGGTTGTATTTGTCCAAAATCGCGTGGGCGTTGAGCTCCGAGGGCGGCGGCGCGATCTCCAGAAATTGGCCGGTGCCCTCCACCAGGCGCTCAGTGAGGGCAACGCGCGCCTCATGCATCGAAAGCGGCAGCGCCTCGGGATTGGATACCGCCGACCCGACGGCCATAGAAAACTCCACCAAACCGTAAATGGCCTTTTGTGTCTCCATCTGATCCAGACTCTGGCGCATCGAACGGCGCAGTTGCTTGGTTTTCTCCGGGTCATAGTTGAGCACGCCATAGCCCGCGGATCCGAAAAACTGGAAGGCGCTGGCCGCGCACAGCGAAAAAACGGAAGAATGAAAAACTTCTTCCACTTTGTCCTGCAATCCCTCCAAGTGATCGGCCTGGAATTGCTCCGGATCGTAATCAATTTTTAAAATAAGCGCCTGTAAAACACCGTTCTGGACAGGAAAACCGTATGTTTCGCGCAGTTTTTCCCAGGACAGCGCCGCAAACCGCCCGCGCAGCAGATCTTCCGGCAGGCGGTTGCGCAGCAGATCACGGCTCTTGCTGCTGTCATTGCGGAGCGTCTCCAAAACAGCTGTGGAGGCGGCCCGCTCGCGGCATTTCGCCCCCAGCTTTTCCAAGGTAGCCATGAGTATATCCCGCTTAATCGGCTTGAGCAGATATCCCCCCACACCGTAACGCATGGCGGTTTGGGCGTACTCGAACTGTGCGTATCCGCTGATCAGGGCAATTTCCAGATTGGGTGAAATCTGTTTTGCCTTTTCAATCAGCTCGAGTCCATCCAGGCCCGGCATACGCATGTCGGTGATGAGGATGTCCGGCTCCAGCGTCTTCACCAATTCCAGCGCTTCCAAGCCATTGGAGGCCGTGCCGCACACCTGCATTCCCAAGGCGTCCCAGTCAACCAGCATCTGTACCAGCCGGCAGACACGCACCTCGTCATCGGCAATGACCACCTGAAACATTTTTTCACCTTCTCTTTTGAACCGTTTGCGGTACGGCCTTGCGGTGCGACCTTGTAATGCGGCCTTGCGGTGCGGCATGGAAACCGCACTCTACAAATCGGCGTTGGCGTAGGGTCGGGTTCCATCCCCGATCGGATATCAATATTTATTCCGCCGCGGGATACTCGTTGCAGAGCAGGCGGTAAGGGGCTTCGTCCTCCTCGATGGCGGGGAACCGGCCCACGGGCGGATAAAACCGGTTGTCTGTGTTATCGTCATTGCACTGGCTCACCTCGCCGATCAGCACCGCGCCCGTGCCCGGCTCCACCGCGAAATCGTGGTACAGACGCTGCTGGATGGAGATGCTCATCCCCGGCTCCAACTTGACCTGCGTACCCGCCGGAACAATGCGGGTCAGGCCGTCAGTTGTGACGGAGACGTCGCTTATATGGTCGATCTCTTCATCCGGCAAGGCGTTGTACACGCGGATGAGCAGATTCCCGCCGCCCCGGTTGATGATGTCCTCCATCTTGCTCCAGTGAAAATGGTTGGGCGCGTATTGGCCTTCCCGCAGATACAACAACTTCTCCGCGTAAGTCTTGGGGTATTTCTCCCGCTCTGCGAGGTTGCCGTTGCGCAGGGTGACCAGCGAAAACCCGACCTCGTCAAAACGGCCAAGGCCATAGTCGGTGATGTCCCAGCCCAGCATGTTATCCCGCACCTCGTCGTATTCGTGTCCCTTTTCCAGCCACTGCTCCGGGGTAAAATTGCAGAAAGGCGGAAGCGCAAACCGGTATTCCCGGATAAAGGCCTCCATTTCGCGGAGCACGGCGTTAATTTGACTGCGTTTCACGGCGCATTCCTCCTCTTATAGTCTGCATAGTATAGATTTAGAATATCACATAAAGCGGTATTTTTCAACAATAAAAAAGGGCGCCGGCTTTTTAAGACCAGCGCCCTTATGGTGGATCGCTTATGCCGTCTTTGTCAAAACAGAGACGCCGGTATCGGTGACTTTTCCACCGAGGTCAGTTCCTTGCAGGGCCTGCACGGCGGCCATAACACCGTCATAACCCATGGTGTCCGGGTTTTGGGCCATGGTGGCCAGCAGCCAGCCGTCGTTGATCAGGCCCAGGATGGTGTCGGATTTGTCAAAGCCCACGCCCACGATATCCTTGTTGCCGGCGGCCTTCAGGGCATTGCCCGCGCCGACCGTGGAGCCCTCGTTGCAGCCGAAGATGCCGACCACGCCCTGCGTGATGTAGTTCTCTGCGATGGTCTGGGATTTCGCCGCGTCGCCCTCGCCGTACTGGGTCTCCAGAATCGTGAAGCCCTTGCCGTCAAAGGCGGAGCGGAAGCCGGCCTCGCGCTTGACGCAGGAGTCCGTGGCCGCGTTCACGTTGATGATGCCGATCTTGCCGGACGTGACACCTTTGTCCTGCAGCGCTTTGAGCATCTGCTCGCCGGCGGTCTTGCCGGCGGCCGTATTATCCGTGGAGAAGGTCGCGGAGGCGGGGACATTGGCCGGGGAGTCCACATAGACCAGCTTGATTCCGGCGTCGAGCGCGGCCTGCAGGGAGGCGGAGATGGCGTCCGGGCCGTTGGCGGCCACGATGATGGCGTCAAAGCCGCCCGCGACCGCGTTGTTCACCTGCTCGATCTGCAGCGCGTCGTCCTTGGTGTTCGGAGCCATGAACGTGACGGTCACGCCCAGCTCCTGGGCTGCTC
>WQUU01000122.1 GCA_009781925.1 Bacillota bacterium
TTTCAGAAAAAAGAGCAGGGTATCTTTCGATACTCTGCCCTTTTTAGTCCCCTTGTCGGTCATGTCCTTATCTTAATGACATTGCCCGAAAGGCGGGGTTTTTTTTGTACTGGTTCATGCGGGAATTATGCGCCAACGCTCAGCACAAAGATGGTGTTGGCATGGGCAAAAGTACTCCCAGCGCCGCTAATGGTGTCGCCATCCACATAGACCGCAAAGTTGATCAGCTGACCATCACGGAAGTAATCTCTGAACGCGTTTCCGGTCATGACCTGAATCGGATTTGCGCCTGTGCCGGACAGATCGACAAATACTGTGTTCGCGTTGATTCCATAACGGCCGCTCTGCATCGGTGCGCCGCTGGCAAAGTAGCCCGCATTGATCTCAACGGTGCTCTTGTTGATGTTAAACAGGCCGCCGCTCACATCGCGATCGCGATAGGCACTCGAAGTGACATCAAAGTTGCCGACTGTGTTGTACACGCTGAGCGTCTTGCCAGACAGTTTGACAAAGAAGTTGTCCTGCGGAGACGCGGCGCCTGTATAGACGAGCGTGCTGGGATCGGTGGTGGTTGTGACGCTCACCTTAGCGCCGGTATTGATGTCAATGAGATTCAGTGTCCAGGAAGGAGCCTTGCCGGCAACCTGAACCTTTTCAGCAGCCGCGACACTCGCATTGTAGAAATAGATGCTGGAGCCCGTAGCAGCCGCGGCGGGAGCGCCGAACAGAGCAGCTGTCAAGAAGTTATTCGTGACAGCGACGGTGCCGTTCGCACCGGTCTGCTGGTTCGCGTAGGACTCAATGTCATACCAGCCATTGTTGCTGCCAGGGGCATAAACCGGCAGGAGCGCGTTGGCGGTTCCCTGCTTTACAACGACACTGAAGCTATCCTGGCCATAAACGCCGGAGACGTAGAAGAACAGGGACAGGTCGTTCGAATAGAGAGCTTTGGTCGGGTCGCCGCCGAACTGGTTCAACAGAGGATCGCCGTTCTGCGCGTTGAAGTTCGTGACCTGGCCACCGGTGGCAAACTGTCCCGCCGGAATGCCGTCATTGACGTTCGTCAGGATCGCCGTGCCGTCATCGTTGACTGCGCACTCGTACAGGCCGAGCAGACCATCGGTGTTCGGAACAACGGGGCCAAGAACGCTCTTCTGCACGTTCACAGCGCTGTAATCGAAGTTATTCGTATCAAGCGGGACTGTGGTCAGCGTGGAATCCGCCTGATCAATAACATAATCCTTATGGGCGCCCTTGGAGTCATAGATGTCGGCATGCAGGAGCGTGGTCTTCTGGGTCACACTGGTGCTGTGATCGATCCAGAAGTTGGCCACATAGACGATGTTGCTATAGACGTTCTGGAAATAAGCGACGATGTTGCCGCTCGAATCGAGAAATGCCGTCACACTGGAGCCGAGGTACGGCGGATTGGTGACATTGCTCGCAGCGGTGATAGCGCCGGTATGGTTAGAGACCCAGCCGCTGTTAGCCGTATAATCCTTGCCGCCGATGGTGTAGACGCCGCTGGCGGTGTACTTTGTGAAGTCACCGGCCACAATGGTCGGAGCGGCGAAGGCATACATACCGTCATCCGCGACGGGGTTGAGGCCCACGGCCTCTTGGATCAGGAGCACAGCGCCGACAACGACAGGAGCATTTGACACAACATTCGCGACAGGGACGCCAGGAATGCTCGGGTCAGTAAAGTAGCACACCGCATTGTCGCCCGTGCCGAGGATGTAGCTGACCTGGGCCAAGATCTGGGTTTGCTGCTCAACGATGTCCGCGCAGTAGCCGTTGTTGTTGATGAAGGACACGGGCTGCCCGGCCAGGTTCCCAGGCGTCGGAGTCAGCGTTTTGGGCAGACCTGTGGTGAGAGCCGGCAGATTCGGGGTCACAAAGTTCAGGGAGTAATTCACAGGCCAGTCACTTGCTCCGAGACCGTTCTTCGTAGCGGAAGCCAGGAGATCGCTCGTCACGGCGGTGGAGGTGGTAACGGTGGCGAGATCCTGCACGTAATAGACATCCGTGTTGCTCGTGTTGTACCAAACTTTGACCGCGTGGTTGATCAGCTCAAGGCCGGAGTCGTAGCCCTTTAGTTTCACGTTGGTTCCGTCTGACCGAACCAAGGTGATGCCGCTCAGGTCATTGGCGGTAGCACCGTTATCAATGACGCGACCGATACTGGTATCCAGGTTGAACGCCTGCGCGCCGAGGGTGAGGCTGGTCAGTCCGGGAGGCGAGCCGGGGGTAACGGCGACCGGGACATAGACCTTCTGTGCATCGATAAACTGTACGAGGTAGTTGGGGGCAAAGAAGGCGTTGAAGATGTACAGGGCGGCCTCGTCACGGGTGGCGGCCTTACTGTAATCAACTTTATCCGGGTTCACATTGCCGGACAGGATTTTGCCGGAGTTCGCGTCGCCGATGGCGAGTGTCGCGACATTCAGAGCCCAATCCTTGCCGACAAACTCGCCCTGCTTGCCATAGCCGAGGCCGGCCAGCAGCATTTTCGCGAGCTCAAAGGCGGTGACGTTGCCGTTGGGATCGAAGGTGCCGTCGCCGCGGCCGTCAACGATGCCCTGTGAGGCGAGGTACTGGACATACTTGTTCGCCCAATGGCCGCTCATGTCGGTAAAGCTGCTGGCGTTGTTCGGCAGCTTCTCGGTGGCGTCCACGCCCAGCAGGGCGTAGCACACCATCTTCGCAGCCTCAGCGCGGGTGACATTGTTTAGGGGCTGGAAACTGCCGTCGGGATAGCCATTGATAATGCCCATTCCGGTCAGAACGCCGACCTCAACCGGGTACCTGATCTTGGTGTTGTCTGTGAACGCGTTGGCTGCAACGCCCATCAGGCTCACGACCAAGAGAAGGGCCAGAACGAGGCTCAGGCTTTTCTTGAGAGTCTTCTTCATCAAAAAAACTCCTCCTTAAAATAGTACCCCACAGATTAGCGGGGCCTGTTGTATGTACAAACGTTTGCGGCAAAGCAGCTGCAAATCTCCCGCAAGCGCAAGCACCAAAGTTTGTACGCGAGGGAAAAACGGGAATAGACTTGGTAAAAATTTACATATATTTGGGGCCTTTTTCCCTCTGTTACAGGAGGTATTGTAGCACAGCGGCAGAGAAAGGTCAATTGTGTTTTCAGTTTGTAACGCAATTGAAACATAATCTGGCAGGGGTGTTTTGCGCAAAAAAATCCCCCGTTTGGGGGATTTTTTTGACTTATTTGGCGTATTCGATGGCTTTGGTCTCGCGGAGCAGATGGACTTTGATCTGTCCAGGATAGGTGAGCTCTGTCTCGATCTTTTTGGCGATCTCCCTGGCCAGGAGGATCATCTGATCCTCACCCACTTCCTCGGGAATGACCATCACGCGAATTTCGCGTCCGGCCTGGATGGCGTAGCAGCCCGCGATGCCGGGGAAACTGCGGGAGACTTCCTCGAGCTTCTCCAGACGCTTGACATAGCTCTCGATGTTCTCACGGCGCGCTCCGGGCCGCGCGGCCGAGATGGAATCCGCCGCCTGGACAATGCAGGCCACCAGGGTCTGGGGTTCCACGTCCCCGTGATGCGCCGCGATGGCGTGGATGACATCTTCGCTCTCCTTGTATTTCCGGGCCAAGTCCACGCCGATGGTGACGTGGCTGCCCTCCACCTCATGGTCGATGGCCTTGCCCAGATCGTGCAGCAGGCCGGCCCGCTTTGCCAGCGTGACATTGGCCCCGATCTCCGAGGCCAGAAGCCCCGCGATGTGGGACACCTCAATGGAGTGATCCAGGACATTCTGCCCGTAACTCGTGCGGTAGCGCAAACGGCCCAGGAACTTGATGAGATCCGGGTGCAGGCCGTGGATATTGGTCTCAAAGGTGGCGCGCTCGCCCTCGGACTTGATGGTGGCGTTGACCTCCTTCTGGGCCTTGGCCACCATTTCCTCGATGCGAGCCGGGTGGATGCGCCCGTCCACGATCAGCTTCTCTAAGGCGATGCGCGCGACTTCCCGGCGCACCGGATCAAAGCTGGAGAGGGTGATGGCCTCCGGCGTGTCGTCGATGATGAGATCGACGCCGGTCAGGGTTTCGATGGAGCGGATATTGCGGCCTTCCCGGCCGATGATGCGGCCCTTCATCTCGTCGTTGGGGAGGGGCACGACGGAGACGGTGACCTCGCTGGCATGATCCGCGGCGCAGCGCTGGATAGCGGTGGAGATGATCTCCTTGGCGCGCTCGTCCGCTTCTTCTTTGTATTGGGTCTCGATATCCTTGACCTTCATGGCCATCTCGTGGGTCACTTCGGACGCGAGCTGGTCGATGAGATATTTTTTGGCTTCCTCCTGGGTGAAGTTTGAGATCTTTTCGAGCATCTCCAACTGGCCCCGCTTGATCAGGTGGATCTCCTCTTTTTGCGCCTCGGCCTCCGCGATTTTCGCGTTCAGGGTCTCGGTGCGGCGCTCAAGGCCCTCCGACTTGCGGTCGATGTTCTCTTCCTTCTGCTGCAGCCTGCGCTCCTGCTTTTGCAGCTCCGCGCGGCGTTCGCGCACCTCACGGTCATACTCGCTGCGGTTTCTGTGTATTTCTTCCTTCGCCTCCAGGAGCGCTTCGCGCTTTTTGCTCTCCGCGCCCTTGATGGACTCGTTGATGATCCGTTTGGCTTCTTCTTCCGCGCTGGAAATTTCCCGCTCCGACACGCGCTTGCGGTATTGGATGCCCAGAGAAAAGCATATAACGCCCACGACGACAAGCAAGACGATGCCGCCGACAATCCATAACCAAGTCATTGCTGCGAAACACACCTCCTTTTCTATTGAATTTTTTGCCGTGCTTTGACCAATATGGTTCTATGATAATTGCGGTAAAAACAGCCGCCGCAAAAATGCAAATGTTGAGGAGCCTCCCCGCTCCAACAGACCATTCATATTATTCTAACGTTTTTGCCCGGGAATGTCAAGTGAAATGGTGTGTTTTCGGGGGAGAATTTTATTTCAGGGGCAGCCACCCCGGCTTACGGCCCCCCCCTCCTTTGACTTAACTTGAGCCACAAAGGGTCAAGGGCTTGACAAAAGCATTTGGATAGACCACCCCGTCAGCGCAAGGGCAGCGCTGCCACCCCTCCTCGGGCGGGGAATTTTTAGAGGGCTTAGAGGGCACGATGCGGTACGGGTCTCCCAAAATTCTCCTCCCCGGGAGGAGTACCCCGAAGGGGGGAGGTGGTCTATTTAAACGCCCTTGTCAAGCCCTTGACCCTCTCCCCTATTCTCCCCGGAACAGATCATCGTAAGACGGCACCTTCAGCACTTCTTTGATTGCCTTTAGCTCGTCAAGGGCGATATGCCGGATTCCCACCTCAATTTTTGCATAAACACCTCTGGACATATCGCAGCCTTGTACCTGTAATCGGGCTGCAACTTGATCTTGCGTTAATTTCTGCTTCTTCCGCGCAATTTGTATATTTTTCCCTACAACGGCGTCGGTCCGCATACTTTGCCCACGCATACAATCACTCCTTTTGCTCTAAAATCGGAGCAAATCTTTCTTGATTGTATACATAGGCTATGTTAAAATAGCTACGCTAGCCTAGCAAACGAAGGGGATGACAATATTTATGACCACCTATCATGAGATGTACCTGAAACTCGCCAGCGCCACGGCGGACGCGATCGAAGACTTGCAGGCAACGACAAAAAAATTAATCCTCGCCCAACAGGAGGCGGAGGATATTTTGCTCAACCGGGGCGACGGGGCGGATCAGGAGGCAACAATAACACTGCTCCGCCCGGAAGATGCGGCGGAGCAGTGCGAAGAAATGCAACAAACTGCTAATTTATGCTAATTTATGCAGAAATTGCATCCAGCTGTAGCAAATTCACATTTTTTTCGCGACGGCCAAATGTTCCGCCAGCTCGGCCATGGCGGCGGGGATATCGATGGCCTGGGGGCACTTCTCTGTACAGGCGTTGCAACTGATGCAGTTTTTTGGCCACTGCTCCTCCGGCAGGGCCAGCGCGTCCTGCAGCTCCCAGTCGCTCTCCGCCACGCGGTAATCGTTGAGCGTCTCCAAGAGGCCGGGGGTGTCCAAGCCCACGGGACAGCCGTCGCAGTAGTTGCACTTTGTGCAGGGGATGACAATTTTGCTTTTGAGCAACGCCACGGCTTCCGCCAAAACCTCCCGCTCCGGGTCGGACAGAGGACTGAAGTCCGACATGGTTTGCAGGTTGTCTCGCGCCTGTTCCGCGCTGGACATCCCGCTGAGCACAGTCTGTACCCCCGGCAACCCGGCCGCCCAGCGCATCGCCCAGGAGGCGACGCTGCGCTTCGGCGCCGCCGCCTTTAGCAGCGCATCCGCCTCGGGACAGAGGGCGGCAAGCCGCCCGCCGCGCACAGGCTCCATGACGACAATGGGGATGTTCCGAGTACGGAGCAGTGCGTACAGGGTCTTGGCGTCGAGGTAATCCCAGTCGAAGTAGTTGAGCTGCATCTGGGCAAAATCCCATCCGCCGTAGCTGTCCAGGAATTTTTCCACCAATTCCGGTTTTGCGTGGATAGAGAAGCCCAGATAGCGGATCTTCCCCTCCTCCCGGAAGCGCTCCAGCGCGGGGAGCACCCAGCCTGTCTCATAGACCTTATAGCTGTTCGGCTCCAGGCTGTGGAAGAGATAAAAATCGAAGTGATCCACACCGCAGCGGTTCAGCTGATCTTGAAAAATGTCATAGACGTCCTGCTCACATTTGACCTTCCAGGGGGGCAGCTTTGTGGCCAGAAAATAACTATCCCGCGGATATTTGCTCAGGGCCTTGCCGATAACCGGCTCCGACTCGCCGCCGTGATAGAGATAGGCCGTGTCGAAGTAGTTGACCCCGCCGGCATAGCAGAGATCAATAATCTCCTCCGCCTTTGGAACGTCGATTTTCCCTTCGGTTGTCGTGGGAAAGCGCATACAGCCCAGACCCAGAAGCGACGTGCGCAGACCGTCCTTGAAATCACGGTATTGCATGGAAAAACTCCTCTCATTTGGAGGTATTCGACCTTAAAGGGGGTGTGGGGCGCAGCCCCGCAAAAGGAAAAAATAAAATAACTATTTTTTTGCGGGGCGTCGGGGACGCCGCCCTCTACTCCCCGAACCGTTTGGGCCTGGCTTTGAAATCAAATTTGGGCTCCTTGTGATGGATGAGGCGGACGATGTTTTCCCTGTGCTGAAAAGCGATGAGCAAAAAGCAGAACAGGCCGACGACACCCGGAAGGGCGCCGCCAAAACCGCCGATCCAGAGGCCCAGGGGAAAGAGCGCCGCGCCGATCAGGGAGGCCAGAGAGACATAGCGCGTCAGGACGAGCACAACGGCAAAGGCGGCGATGCATACGAGTCCCAAAAAGAAATTGGCGCTCAGCGCTATGACCCCGGCGCAGAGTGCGCCCTTCCCGCCCCGCAGGCCGTAATAGACCGGGTAGGAGTGGCCGAGCATCGCGCAAAAGCCCGCAAAGAGCAGGCCGACCTCCGCATAAAAGTTATAGCCGGTTTTCACGTCCGCTGTCCCGCACATCCCCAGCAGCCAGTAGCCGATGAGTACGGCGAACACGGTTTTGAGCACGTCGATGGCGAGCAGAAGCGCCACCCCCGGCACGCCGAAGACGCGGTAGAAATTTGTGAGCCCCGCGTTGTGGCTGCCGTAGTTGCGGATATCTTTCTTAAAGATATACTTGGAGGCGATGATCGCCCCGTTGATCGCGCCCAGAAGATAGGCGGCGATCGCAATGATGAAGAGCAGAAACGTGGTCACGAGTCGTTGTCCCCCTTTTGCCGGATGACCATACGGATGGGTGTCCCCTCCAGGCCGAAGACCGAGCGAATCTGGTTTTCCAGGTAGCGCTGATAGGAGAAGTGAAACAGTTCCCGGTCGTTGCAGAAGATCACAAAGTTGGGCGGTTTGATACCGGTCTGAGTCATATAGTAGATTTTGAGCCTGCGGCCCTTGTCGCTGGGGGGCTGAACCCTCGCCTGGGCGTCCGCCAGGACGCTGTTGAGCATCCCCGTGGTGATGCGCATGGCGCTCTGGCCATAGACAAAATTCACCAGCTCAAATATACGCCCTGTCCGCTGTCCCGTCAAGGCCGAAATGAAGAGAATCGGCGCGTAGGACATGAAACTCAGATTCCCCATGATCTGTTTGCGCTGTTTTTCCATGGTGCCGGTCTCTTTTTCCACCAAGTCCCACTTGTTCACCACGACAACGCTGGCCTTGCCCGCCTCATGGGCCAGGCCGGCGATTCTCGCGTCCTGCTCCGTGACGCCCTCCCGGGCGTCCAGCAGAACGAGACAGACATCCGCCCGCTCTATGGCCAGCTGGGCCCGCAGAACGGAGAATTTTTCGATGCGGCTGTCCACCTTGGACTTGCGGCGGATGCCGGCGGTGTCGATGAACAAAAAGCTGCCGTATTCGTTGTCCACCTCGGTGTCCACGGCGTCCCGGGTGGTGCCCGCCACGTCGGAGACGATCACCCGTTTTTCACCGAGGATGTGGTTGATCAGCGAGGACTTGCCCACGTTGGGTTTGCCGATGAGGGCCACGCGGATGCGATCCTTCTCCTCGCCCTCCTCTTCCGGCGGCGGAAAACACGCCACAACGGCGTCCAGCAGGTCACCGGTGCCGTGGCCGTGGACGGCGGAGACAGGGATGGGGTCGCCGAGCCCCAAGTTGTAAAACGCATAGACATCCGGATCCGGCTCGCCTGTTGCGTCCATCTTGTTCACCGCCAGGAGCACGGGCTTGTTCGCGCGTAAAAGCATGGCGGCCACCTCCTCGTCCGCTGCCGTGACCCCCGTGCCGATCTCGGTGACCAGCACGACCACGTCCGCGGCGTCGATGGCCAGCTGCGCCTGCTCGCGCATAAACAGCAAGATCTCATTGTCGGCCCTGGGCTCAATGCCGCCGGTGTCCACGATGTCAAAGCTCCGGCCGTTCCAGTCGCACGCGGCGTAGAGCCGGTCGCGGGTCACGCCAGGGGTGTTTTCCACGATGGACAGGCGTTTGCCCACCAGCCGGTTGAACAGCATGGATTTTCCGACATTGGGGCGGCCGACGATGGCCACAAGGGGTTTTGGCATGGGGTTCCTCCGTAGGGCACATAGGGCAGTGCGCTCTCGTATATTACAGCTATAATTTTATTTCTACTTTTGGCATTAAATTTGTTTCCGCAGTCCAAGTTACAGCCGTTCCGTTTTTTAACCTTAACACCACAAAGGCTTTATAAAACTCCTCGGGGGTTGTGCTATTACGCCAGCCTTGCAAAAACGCTCTCGTCGGATGATTAACGATCTCATCTTTCAAAGCATTATCGTCAACAATTTCCAAGCAACCGCTTACTCTAATTTGCATATTTTGTCCGTTGAAACAAAGTTCCGCATTTTGGCAAGCAAGCACTTGACGATAGAGGTCTTTATACGCTCCCGTGTGGAATATTACCCCGTCCCTATCGGCGCGATATAAAAACATTCCCCGCACTCTTGGAAAATTCCCATCAATCGTTGCAAGATGAAAACTTGGATTTTTGTTCATTAATTCAAAAACTTGCTCTTTTGTCATTTTATTTTTCCTTCTACAAAAATTTATATTGCGGCGGATCACAGACCACGATCCCTATAAATCAAATATCGTCTCCACCAGCGCCGCGCCGTCCACCGGCACGGGGATTACCGGCACATTCAGCTCCCGCTGCACGTCCTCGACAGTCACGTCGTCCAGAAAGACGCCCTCGCCCTGGCGGAGCATAGTCTGGGGGATCAGCAGCCGCTCGCCCAAATCTTTTCCGCGCAAGGCGGCAATGAGGTCGCCGCCGGTGACGAGACCGGCCACATCGACAGTCTCCCCGAAGAAGGTGTTGGCGACGGGGTACACATGATATTGTAGTATACCACAGTTTTTCGCCGCTGTCTCTAGTAATTTCACAAAAATCGGCGCGGCGGCCACGCCTGTGGCGAGGCTAAACGGTTTCGGCGGCGCTGTAGGGCGCGGCGCCTCCGACGCGCCGTCCGCAGCCCCAACCGCGGTCAAGGCGGTCACTTCGTCTAGCGCGGCCAGGAACTCCGTCTCAAAGAGCCGGAGCATCCCCACGCCGTTTTCCAGCTGAGGGTAATCCTCATAAGCCACATCCTCCGGCAGGGGAAACCCTGCCTTTAAATAGAACTCGTCCGCGCAGAAAAAGATACGGCTGCCGTGTTTGCGCAAACAGTATCCGGCGAAAGCCTCTACCTGGCGGACGGTCTCCGCCGCGGTATTCGCATCGAAGGCCCGCAGAGCGGGCAGCTGTTCGCGGTGCCTCGTCAGGCCCACGGGGACGACGGAGACGCTCTTCACCTGCGGGTACAGGGACGCCAGGTCGCCCATGGTTCTTTGCAGAGCCGGGCCGTCGTTGAGGCCGGGGCAGCAGACGATCTGGCAATGTGTTTCAACGCCGCCGGCGGATAAGCGCCGCAGTCTATGAAAACCCTCCGCCGCCTCGGGGTTTCCCATGAGCTTGGCCCGCAGGGCGGGAGACGTCGCGTGGACGGAGACGTGGATGGGGCTGATTTTCAGCGCCAGGATCCGCTCCATCTCCCGCTCGGACAGGTTCGTGAGGGTGATGTAGTTGCCGGACAGGAAACTCAGGCGGGCGTCGTCATCCTTGAAATACAGAGACTGACGCAGACCCCGGGGGAGCTGATCCACAAAACAGAACAGGCAATGATTCCGGCAGGCGCGGGGCCTGTCCATGAGCCTGCTCTCAAACGTCAGGCCCAAGTCCGTTCCCTCCGGTTTGTTGACACGGACGAGTTTAAACCGCCCATTTTGGCCTTTTAGCGCCAAGGTCAGGCGGCTGTCGTAGGTATAGAATTTGTAGTCCAGCACGTCCTCAATCGGACGGCTGTTGACGGAGACAAGCATATCCCCAATCTTGGCCTTGCCGGTGGCAGGGCTTTCCGCTTCAATGCCGGTGATAATCGCGGCCATGTCTGCTTCCCTCCCCAAAAATGACCTGTCATTCTGAGCGTAGCGAAGAATCTCAAGATTCTTCGGGCATAAAGCCCTCAGAATGACAGGTTCGAATAGTGAAAAAGCCGCCGGGCGGCGACTTTTTGACTACTTTTTCTTGTCTTCCTCGACCGCGATGACCTCGCGCCCGTTATACTGACCGCAGGCTTTGCAGACCCGGTGGGGCAATTTGAGCTCCCCGCAGCTAGGGCAGGTCACGAGCTTCGGCGCGCTGAGCTTCCAGTGGGAGCTGCGCCGCTTGTTGCGTCTCTGTTTGGAGACTTTAGATTTTGGAACCGCCATATAGAATACACCTCCTATATATCCAAAAGCTGTTTCAGTCCAGCGAATCTTGGATCAATTTGTTTACCGCAGGCGCAGGGCCCCTCGTTGAGATCCGCCCCGCAGTTTGGGCACAGGCCCAGGCAGTCCGGATTGCACAGGTGCTTGCTGTCCATATTCAGAACAAAACAGGTCGTCAGGAGCTCGTCCAGATCCAAGCTGTCCCCCTCTAGCGGGAAGATGTCCGGATTCTCGTCGTCACCGGGATCGGCGGCCAGATGGACTTGGAGCGGGAGTTCGATTTTGAGAGGGAACGTTTTCACGCAACGGTCACACAGAATCGTCATCTCCGCTTTGAGCGCGCCGCTCAGTTCCAGCGCGCCGGCGGCGTTGCGCACAACGCCCTCCGCGGTCGGGGGCAAAGAGTACCTCTCCACGCCCGGGAAATCCAGCTCCGCCGGATCCAGCACACACGAAAACGGCAAAGACGCGCCGGGTATTTCGATGATCTCGCGCAGGTTGAGCTTCATACTTCACCTCGCACAGTCGCTCTCGTATTATAAGGGAACCATGCCGGATTGTCAAGATAAAAAGCAAAAAACCGCGCCCGATGCCGCCTGGCGCGGTTTTTGCTCTCTGAAATGGCCTTACTTGTTCTGATCTTCCGCGTTTGTCTCCTCGGTCTTCTTGTTAAACTTCTCCAAGACGCCGGCGGCAAAACCCCGCCCGCCGATGCCGAAGGAGATCGCGAACGCCACGGCCAGCGCCCCCAAGATACCGATAAAAGCGTACTCCACGATATTGGACGCCAGTTGCAGCTGATTGAGCGTCATGAATATGGCAAGGAGGAGAATCGCGTACTTGACGATCTTCGCAACGAACTTCGCGCCGGAAGCAAATTTGAGGATGAGCGTCTCCACCCAGGAGGCCAGCAGGAATCCGACGCCAAGAATCAGCACGGCGCCGATGACGCTGGGCAGGTAGGCGATGACGGCGAGCCCTACGGTGTTCAGGATGTCGAGATGCACCACACTGGCCGCCTCAACCGCGAACAGGAGAATGATGATATATTTGACAAACTCCCCGATCACTTTGGACAGCGTGATCTTTCCGGCCTTGTCGCCGAGCATCTTGTTGAGGAGCCCGTTGAGCCCCGTGGTGGAGAGCAGGTCGGCCAGGAGCTTGCCGACGATCCGCGCGATCGCGACGCCGATCACGATCAGGATGATCGCCACAAAAATACTGGGGATGATCGCCAGAATTGAGTTGAGCATGTTCATGGCCGGCGTTGAGATGATCGAGATATTGAGCACCTGGAGCGCCGCGATGATCACGGGGATCAAGATAAAGATATAGACGATGTTGCCGATCAGCGTGGAAAACGTTACGGTATCCTCACCCTGGGCGATGCCCATCTTGGCCTGCAGATTGTCAATCTTGGCCTTCTTCAAGAGAGTAGTGAGCACCTGTTTGATGATTTTCGCGAGAAACATGCCGACGACCAGAACCAGAATCGCGCCCAGGATATTCGGCAGATAGCCGACCAGCGCCGTGGTCATGGCCACGATCGGTGTGGCGACGCCTTCCAGGCCCAGCTTTTGCAGAATACCCGGCAGAAAGAGGATGAAGACCAGCACAAATATAATTTTCCCGATCAATTCCAGGGAGCCCTTGCCCCCTTCGCCTTCGCCGATACCCCACTTCTCCGTGTACTTTTCAAGGCCGATTTTTTTGCCGCCCTTGACCACGATGGTCTTTACAAGCCATGCCACAAACAGGGCAAGCGCCAGGAGCAAAATCGCCGCGATGATATTGGGGAGACCGCCGAACAGGCTGTTTAAAAACCCTTGTATTGCGTCTACCACAGAAAAACCCTCCCAAAAAATTTA
>WQUU01000123.1 GCA_009781925.1 Bacillota bacterium
CTGAACGCGGTAGCGGGGCGGGGGGAGATTGAAGAAACAGCCCGCCATCTGTTATGATAGCGGGCTATTTCATCCCATTTTAGACGCTTTACCGCGCGTACTGCAAAATCTGCCAGACCACGCCAAATTTGTCCCGTACCATGCCGTAGCACTCGCTGAAGAAGGTCTTTTGGAGCTCCATATAGACCTCGCCGCCCTCTTTCAGCCCGTTGAAGATTCTTGCGGTCTCGTCCGCGCTCTCCGTGCTGAGGGTCGGGCTGACGTTGTTGCCCACGAAAAGCGGCGAATCGGAGGGCATATCCATCAGCATCACGCAGACGCCGCCGATCATGACATCGGCGTACATGATCTTATCCCGGTCGGCCTCCGCCACGGAGAAATCGGAATTGGGCGGCGTGTCACCGTAGGTCATGAGGTTTTTGACCTCCGACTGGAATACTTTGGCGTAGAACTCCCCCGCCTCGCGGCAGTTGCCGTCAAAATTGAGAAATAACTCGAGTTGCATAAAAATGCTCCTTTGCTTTTAGGGTAGGAACAGTATACCAAAAAATTCAAATAAAAGCAACGCTTCGGACAAATTTAAACTGGTGTCTGCGGCGGCGCTTGCAAATATCCGTACCGGGCTGTATAATATTTCCCAAATACGGATCATGGAGGTGTACACAATGTCCATTCTCGTCACCGGCGGGGCCGGATACATCGGTTCACACTGCGTCAAAGCGCTGCTCCGGCGGGGGGACGACGCCGTCATCATCGACAACCTCGGCCGCGGGCACAGGGAGGCCGTTCTGGGCGGTAGATTCTATGAGGGCGATTTGGGTGACCGGGTCTTTTTGGAAGGCGTGTTCCAAAAAGAGCGTATCGACGCCGTATTCCACTTCGCGGCCCTGTCCCTGGTGGGGGAGAGCGTGGAGACGCCGGAGCTCTATTTCTCGAACAACGTGGGCGCGGGACTCACGCTCATCGAGACGGCGCTCAAATTCGGAAAGCCAACCATCGTGTTTTCCTCCACCGCCGCCGTGTACGGCGAGCCCACCCGAGTGCCGATCGAGGAGGACGACCCGCAGATCCCAAAGAACCCCTACGGCGAGAGCAAGCAGTGTGTGGAGCGCATCCTGCAAGACTGCGCGGCGGCGCACGGGCTCAAGTACGCGGCGCTGCGCTACTTCAACGTCGCCGGGGCCGACGCGGACGCTGAGATCGGCGAGGCCCACGAGCCGGAGACCCACCTGATCCCCTGTATCCTGCAGGCGGCGCAGGAAAACCGGCCCGTAAGACTCTTCGGCACGGACTATCCGACCCCGGACGGCACCTGTATCCGGGACTACATCGACGTGGGGGATCTGATTGACGCCCACCTGCTGGCGCTGGACTACCTGAAAAACGGCGGCGAGCCGACGGCCTTCAACCTCGGCAGCGGGAAGGGTTTTTCGAATCTGGAGATCATCAACGCGGCCCGGGCCGTGACGGGGATCGACATCCAAGTGCAGAACGAGCCGCGCCGGGCGGGCGACCCCGCCGTGCTCCTGGCGTCCAGCCAGAAGGCCATGGACGTCCTGGGCTGGCGGCCCAGGTACACGGACATCGAGGAGATTATAAGGACAGCCTGGAACTGGAGTTTAAAGAGAAGGTATTAAAATTATGGTTGGAGGTAATATGGACTTAGCAGCTCAAATAGAGCGGCTGGCTCAAATATTGGCGCGAAACGAAGCTCTGTATCGCGTCATCGTACAGGCAAGCGGCCTTGGTCTCAAAAACTATTACATCGGCGCCGGGTGCATCGCCCAAACCGTTTGGAATGATTTGAGCGGGCTTCCCTTGGCGCATGGGATTTCCGATATTGATTTCGTCTACTATGACGATTCTGATTTGTCCTCCGGCGCGGAGGCGGAAACCGTCAGGCGAATCGCCGCGCGGATCGGGCCGTGCGGAATAAAACTTGATATCAAAAATGAGGCGCGGGTGCATCTTTGGTATAAAGAACATTTCGGCTATGAGATAAAACCGTATGAATCCATCGAACACGCGATCAACACGTGGCCGACAACGGCGACCGCCGTCGGCGTCCGTCTGGAGGATTCCGCGCTGAAGGTGTATGCCCCCTTTGGGCTGGACGATTTGTTTGGGATGATCGTAAGGGCGAACAAAGCGCAGATCACAGAGGAGATTTACCTGCGAAAAGTTCAAAAATGGAGCGCGAAATGGCCGGAGCTGACGATCATTCCGTGGTGAGCTCGGACTGCAGCATAGATAAAAACAACGGAGTTGAATCCATTCCATGTATGACAAACTGACCCTGCAAAACGGCGTGCGCATTCTGACCGAACCCATGCCTGACCGGCGCTCCGCCGCCCTTGGACTCTGGGTCGGCGCGGGTTCCCGCGCCGAGGCCCCGGCGGAGCACGGCGCGGCGCATTTCATCGAGCACATGCTGTTTAAGGGCACGCAATCCAGGAGCGCGGCGGACTTGGCCTCGGCCATGGACGGCGTCGGCGGCCAGGTCAACGCCTTCACTACCCGGGAGAAGACCTGCTTTTATGCCCGGGTGCTGGACACGCACCTTGAGCTCGCCATCGACCTGCTGACGGACATGTTCTTCTGCTCCCGCTTCGACGAAGCCGATGTGCAGTCCGAGCGTGGCGTCATCGGCGAGGAGATCGGCATGTACGAGGACACGCCGGACGATCTGGTGGTGGAGCGGGCGGTGGAGCGAAGTCTGACCGGTTCTCTGTCCCATTCGGTGCTGGGGAGCAGACGGAGTTTGGCGGGCCTGAGCCCGGAGGGTTTAAAAGCCTTCATGGGCCGATACTACACCCCGGATCGGACGGTGATCGCTCTCTGCGGCAGCTTCTGTGAGGCACATGTCCGGCGGCTGGCCGAGATTTTTGACCGGATGAAACCCGGGGACGCCCCGGAACCGAAGCCCTCCCATTTTCGCCCGGTGTTTCTCACAAAGCGCAGGGCCACGGAGCAGAACCACATCTGTTTGGCTTTTCAAGCGTTGCCGGCGAACAGCGAGACGCGCTTCGCCATGCAGTTTTTGAGCTCCGTTTTGGGCGGCGGCGTCAGTTCCCGGCTGTTCCAGACGGTGCGGGAAAAATACGGGCTATGCTACGCCATCTCGGATTTTCTGGTGAATTTCAACGAGGTGGGCGTTTACGGCGTCTCCGCCGCCCTGGGGCGTGAGACGGAGCTCAAAGCGCTGCGCCTCATTTTGGACGAACTCAGGCGGCTCGCGGAGGACGGCGTCACACCGGAGGAGCTCAGCCGGGCGCGGGAGCAGGTGAAATCCTCTCTGGCGCTCTCCATGGAGTCCACCTCGGCGGTGATGAACAAGCTGGGCGCGGGGGAACTGGTGCTTGGGCGCAGCCTGAGTCTGGACGAGCTGCTGGAGCGCTACGACGCCGTAACGGCGGAGGAAGTGCTGGATCTGGCGCGTCGGGTACTCGACTTTGACAGCATGACATTTTCCGCCGTGGGCAGGGTGAAGGCGGAAGAGGAGTACAGGCAGGCAATAGGCGGTTCGTGAATTGCGAACAGAGGGGAGAAGGCCGTATATGAAAGATACAGCTTTACTGATTATCGACATGCAAGCTGTAATCGAGCAGATGGATCGCAGCAAATAATCACAGCAAATAACCGCAGCAAATAACGCTTGCCATTTGTGCAGGCGGTGTGTATAATGCTTTTACCGGGGAGGTGAGCACATGAACAACGAAGATAAGATACTGGCCATGCTGGAGCGCATGGAGGAACGGCAGCAGAATACTGAATCCGTGCTGGGGCGCATGGAGGAACGACAGCAGAATACTGAATCCGTGCTGGGGCGCATGGAGGAACGACAGCAGAATACTGAATCCGTGCTGGGGCGCATGGAGGAACGGCAGCAGAATACTGAATCCGTGCTGGCACAGCTTCAGCAAGGGCAAACTGCCCTGCAGGGCGAAGTTTCTTCTATAAACAAGCGCCTGAACGGGATGGACAAACGGCTGGAAAATGTTGAAGACTCGTTGGCAGAAGTAATAAATTCACAACGAACCGTTGATGAGCGCGTAAACAAAGTTTGGGAATCCCAATTGCGGGTTGAAATGGAGCAATTCCCTCGAATCACCGCCGCACTGGACGGCAACAAAATGAACGCAGAAAAGAATGCCGAACAGGATCGGCGTATTTCAGCCGTCGAAACCGCGGTTGACGAGCACGATATTAGGCTTTTTGCGCTTGAGCAAGTGGGGTAACAGGGAGAGCGGGCGAAAGAGGAGTAGTCGTCCGCAGGCAAATATACGAAAAGAAGGTTCGAAGCAGTTTAACGGCGCTTCGAACCTTCTTTTCGTATATATTCTATTCCGCCCAGCGCCAGCCATCTTTCCCAGCGCCCAACTCGAAGTTACACTTGACGATGCCCAGATTGATCTTGCCCCAAGAGCCGCCGGAGCTTGCCGTAACGCTGCCATCCGCGTTCAGCGTGAAGCGGAATTTCTGCTGGTTCATGGCCGTGGGAGCCTTTTGCGCGGCCTCCATGCCGCGCCGGAACCAATCCGGCATCTCCCCGCTGACTTTGCACAGGGCCTCGATGGGTTTGGATTTGTGGGGCGCGCCCTCCGTCTGGCCGTAGCCGAGGGCGATCACCAGGAGCAGCTTTTCGCCGGCATCTATCTCCGCCTGAACCTTCCGCTTGCTGTAGGTGCCCGCGACCCAGCAGGTGTTCAGACCCAGAGTCTGGGCGATGAGGACGAGCTTTTGACCGTAGTAGCCGCATTTTTCCGCCAGATTGGCGTCGTCTTTGCCGACCAGCGCCAGATAATTCCGGGCGTTCACAAACTTGCCGTACTTGGGGATCAAGCCGCCGAAGGGCTCCCCATCGTCCCGCACGAGCTGGATGTGTAAGCCGCTCTCGGCGTTCGCCGCGGTGACAGAGGCCAGCAGGCGCTCCAAGACCTCGCCTTCGATGGGCCGCTCCGTATAGGCGCGCACGGAATGGCGCGCGTCGATCGCCTCGCATAGTTCCGTAAAAATTCCCCCTTGATCGAAATTATGTTTTGTCGTCCTTAAATTATGTTTTGTCATTCTGAGCGCAGCGAAGAATCTTATAGACCCTTCGCTACGCTCAGGGTGACAAGAAAAGAAGAATCTTATAGACCCTTCGCTACGCTCCGGGTGACAAGAAAAATTTATCTGATTATACCACGGGGCGGCAGGGGATTCAACCGGTTTTCATTTGAATTTCATTAGGTTTTCATTAGATTGACAGAAAACCCCCGAAGTGATAAACTGAACGCACTATGAAAAAAAGGTTGCTCTCTGTCCTGCTGGCGTTCACGCTTTGCCTCGGCCTTGCCGCCTGCGGCAAAATGCCGCCGCCCAATACGGAACTCACGGTTTTTGCGGCCGCATCGCTGACCGAGACCCTCAACCAAGTCGCGGCGCTGTACAAGACCGCGGCCC
>WQUU01000124.1 GCA_009781925.1 Bacillota bacterium
AGGCCCTTGTAGGCGAGCGCGGCGATATTTTCGGTATTCAGATCCAGCGCCTCAATCTCGGCAATGCGTCTCAGCACAGCCGCGTTGCGCCGAAGATCATAAGCCTTAACCTCCATATCCAGCGAAGCGGCGTACCTCTCCAACTCACTGAATTTAAGGCGGTTATGATCGCCGTACTGTTCGTAAAGCGAATCTACAAGCCGCACAGCGTCGGCATCGGTCAATTTTTTAGGTCTACCCATTGTCAAATCTCTCCTGTATACTCATAGCGTAACGATTTCCGCTGTGCTGTAGCCGCAGCAACGCCGCCGTGATGTCCTCCGGGTATCCCAGGCCCTTGCGGACAAGTTCAACTGCCTGCATGAGATAACGGCTGTCCGCGTCTACCGCGCTTTTTGCGGCGGCTTCGCTGACCACAAAGCGCAGTCCCTGTGCGTCTGGCCAGTAGTGAGGGCATACGGCGCATTCACCGATTCGCCCACCCGCGCCGACCGCTTTCAAACAGTCGCTGATGCTATTGTTTTGAAAATGGCCCGATCCGCAGAACCCGTCTGCTACGCGCCATGATTCGGCAGGTTTCGAGAGGAAATACTTGTTGGGGTTGCCCGTGACGGTTGAGTCCGCGCCGCCCCGGTGCTTACGGAGCCGTTCAACTGTCACGCACTCGATGAGATTTGAGATATTGGTGTAATAATGTGAGCTGATGTCAATGTCGGCGTGTCCGGCAAGCTCACGGCAGATCACAGGTGATCCGCCGGAGATAATGAGATTGACCATTGCCAGGTGTCGGGTGTCGCCGAGCTTTATCGCGCTGATCTCAATACCGCTTGGAACAATGACGTTCTCATAAAATGACTGCATACAGGTGCATAGATCTTGATATGAATAATATCTGTGGTTCCGAGATACAGCCCGATCTGACAAGTATTTGGAATGCGGCTCGACCAGAAACAGAGTGTTTAACTGTGTCTGGGCCATATTCTTTGTCGCGTCCAGGTATCCGCGCAACGCGCGCCCCAACCCGTCCGTTATCTCGTACCTGTGCATTTCATAATCTTCGTTGATTCTGTAAGCGATCTTTTGACCGCCGCCTTTTAATTTACTGCGCCGGACAGTGACGGAGCATCTCCCGCCGTGATCGTCAAGGCAATTCCGTGGGGTCAGCAGAAGCTCCGTTACCCGTAGCGGCAGGATCGCGGTGAGATTCCACCAGAAATACAACGGGAAGTAAAACAGTTTTTCTTTCGTGTCGGCGGATTTCCAAAAATCCGCGAGAATGTCGTTGAAGCGCAAATATGATTTGAAGTCCGCGAGGATTCTTTGCCGGCGTTTATCATTGCTTCGCCAGTCCTCTGCTTTGCGTTCTGAGAGCCGTTCAATGACCCAATCCCGTTCAGCGGAGCCGCCGGGTAATAGCTGTAGGAACTCCGCAATATGAGCTGGGTACTCTTCTGATACCGCCGCGCAGGCGGCGTCCATAGTGGAGAGCCGGAGCAACTCCCGCGCTATATCCTGCAAAGTGTACGCTGTCAGTTTGCCGAGTAGGAATGCGATATACACTTTTATGCAGGTGCGATATTCCTCAATACAGCAGTCAATCCACGGTAGGATCGTTTGACGCCGGACGTTGAAGCTCATCAATTTCGTTGTTTTCTTTTCATCGCTTATTTGCCACACGTCGTCATCAAAGCTATCGCTAAGCATGATGCCCCGCAGTTTGTACTCCGCGAAAATACGCCTCGCGTCCCTAAGTGTATCGGCGCTCAGCTCACGGATAACGCGCGACCGGCTGTAATTACCAGCGAATTCTTCACGCAACGCGATCATTGCTCATGCGCTCCCTTCAACGATGTCCAGTAGAGGCGATAGGTCTGTACCCGGAACCAATGCCTTCGCGCAGGACATGATTTCGGTTATTGCCGGTAAAACCGCATCGCTCAGCAGTGCGGTATATCTCCATATTTCACTGTCCGTCGCATTATCCCGAAGATGTCTGAGCCTGCCAAACTCGCTCATCATAAAGCGTAACGCCGACTTTGTAAGGATCTCGTACCCGCAGCCAATACATCCGGCGCGATCTGGATAGGGACAAGACCGGCCCACAGCGACCATGAGACAGAGGCAATCATTGATACGGCTCGGAGCATTTCCTGAAACGATGTTTTGCAGCACAAGGCCAATGCCACCCCGATCAATAGTAATGTTATTGATAAGAGCGGTTACAGTCTCTCGCGCCTTGCGCAGAGAGGTTTCCGCCGCTGTTAATAAATTCTCGATTTGGAACGGGTTGAGCCCGATTTTCTGAATTAAAAGTGTTTGGCTATGGATGGGTAATTGTTTGAACTCCTTGCCCGCGTATATTTCCAATAACGCCGCCGGGATGAAGCTGAACACCCCGCGCTCGAACATCTCGCGGGCGATAAATTCCGGCGAGTATCCTGTAAAGTTGGCGTCCTTTAGATAAATCTCCGTGATCTCCGGCAATGTGCTGATACCGCCCTTATGACTTCTGGCCAATGCCGCTAAAATATATCCCTTTGGTTGTCCCGGTTCGTCTTTCAGACTCGCAACGGCGTCAATTCCTTGCAGGTATGATTTGTTGCAACGTCTGACAGACCACGGGCGTCTTCCCATAGCCGTTACAAACTCAGCCCCAAAAAATTGGTTATAGATTGATCTGTAATCGCCGGGAAATATGAATTGCTCACCCTGGGACACATCGGGATGGTGTGCCAGTGCCAAGGCGATGATTGTCCCCAGTGGGGTTCGCAGGCTCTCGGGTATAAACAGTTTTAACTCCGATATGTTCTGATATGCCGCTGTTTTTGAGGGTTTTATGCCTTTCATTTGCAGCCTGAACGTCAGCTCATTTGTCAGTGCGGCCGCCAAATATTCCGGAAATGTGCCGCTTAAAATACCCCCAAGAATTTTCTCATGGGCATATGGCACCCGTGGAGCCGGGAGTCTGGCCATATCCGAGCTGCGCAGAGCACATACAAAGCACATGGCTGTGTATAGCCACACATCGGCATATTGAGGAGAGGCCGCCGCTTTTTCAATTAACCGCTGCCGTCGCCACATATCCTCGTTAAATACGCAGTACGCCATGACGGCAAAATCCTTCAACGGATACGCGCCGTTTTCGCCGCCTATTTTCCCTCGGGGATCGAATTGATAGTCCCATTTGCTCAGTTTGACGGACTGTATGAAATCCGCAAACGCTCGTGCCGAGGCTAAAGAGGCTTCGCCATCCAGCAAACGGACAAATGCTTCAATTTCCGATTCATCGCAAGAAGTAATCTCTTTGCTGATATTGGCAAAGAGGCAGTCCAGCAACTTCCAAGCATACGTTTTATCCCTGATCCCGCTGTCAAAGATAAATTTGCGATAAAGCCCGCATGTTTCCGGGTAAATTGGCTCAAAATGGGACAAGAGCAAATCCAACTTTACATGATTTGGTCGCTTGTACGCGGATAGCCACAGAGCTAACGAATCGCGGATCGCAGCGCTGCCTGCCGGTGTTATACATGTCTCTTTGCCACACGGTTCCGGGCTTAAACCGAACCAGTCATTGACGTCCATAAACTCCAATAACCACATTCGGTCGCGGCTGGCGCCGCAATACAGGGACTTCAGCTCAGATGCGAGCTGTGCGGCAAACGTGAACAGGTTGATCTCATTTGGCAAGCTGTTTTTCCCCCTCACCCATCAATATCTCGGTTAAGATCGCTCCGCTCGCCTCCAATTCCTTAACCAGGTCGCCTTTGTTCTGAAGATAGATAAATGCGCTTTCCGGGTTTTTGTCACCGCGCCAATATTGAATTTGTGCGATGTCCTCGCCGTGCAGAACAAGTTGCACGGAGAACCAGTGCCGGAGCGCATGTAGTCCGAGCCGATTTTCATACAGCAACTGCCCATAAATGCGCATTTCAGGATCTTCGCTGTCAAAGAGCTGTTTACGCAAATGCTGTGAAACCAATTTCTCAAAACGGCTGGAGTAATTTTTGTACGTCATCGCAAGCCCGTCGGAATTTACAAACATCGGGCAATAGTCCGCTTCAAAGCTATGCTCATCAAGCCAACGCTTGTGATGTTCATACGCGGCGCAGAACGCACGGATGAACGGCGGGTAGACACACTGCTTTCGCTCCCGCTTGATTCTGCCAACAATAACGCCGTCACTTCGCATAGGCAGCTCACGGGTCAGGTCGATCTCGACCTTGCGCACATCCGGGCCTATTCGCGTAAATAGTATCCCTCCGCCGGTCGGACGCCCCTCCTGTCTGACATTGCAGACTTCTCCCGCCCTCAATCCTGCGAATGCCTGCACGCAGATTGCGAAGGCAATGTCAGGCGTGTAGCGAAACGCGAGGTTGAGCAGTGTTTGAAATGCTTTTGTCGGGAGTTCCCGAAATATCTCGTTGTACTGTGGGATATGTTTAACTTGGAACAGCGGAACCCGTTTTGTGACCCGCCGTCCACGCCGGTTATATACTGACTTTTCTGTATAGAGTTCGTCTGGCTCCAGTAACACAAATCCGCCGAACCGGGCTTTCAACCGGCGAAAGAAATCCGTCACATGGTTGATACATCTCTCAATCGTTGATCGGCTGCGAAAATTACCGCTTGGGCCTTGCTCATACGCATAGCTCTGAAAAAATGTGTTGACCGCCTCCCAATTTACACGAAAGACATGATCAATCTCAAACTTTTCATATTGATCGATGATGATATAGTTGAGCATTGTACAGATATGGTACAGCCGCTCATTACTGCTGGACGTTAACGGGACAGACACCCCGCCGGAATATGGTTCCGCGTACAGATGCAGCCCAGTAAACCGAACAATGTCGCCGTATCCGTTACGCAGGACGATAAGCGGTCTGGTGTATACCGACCCATCCGGCGCGGTTAGTTTGTGGAAATACAGCCCATAGTGATAATCTTTTCTCGATACGTCGTTGGGCTGAAATGAGACGAGTTCTCTAGCCAAGTCCGTGTCCCTCCGCCTGTAGATATGCGTTATTATACCGTCGCAAATCTCGAAAGAACAAGTCTTGTTTTTCAAAATTTTGTATAATAACGTGCCGGAGTGTTGCCTTTTAACGGTGTTAAGGCGCCAGGGCATTAAAGAAGAAATGTACAAAACCCCGCTCTGAAGAGAACGGAGTTTTTGTACATTGCCGCTGATTTTGTTTTGTACATTTTGGAGTTTTGTAGATTTTTAGATGCAGTGTGCAAAACTATGTCAGGTGTTGAAAATCCTGACTATTTCGCTTGCTGGCGATTTTGCAGATTCATCGGGTGTCTTTCACCTCGCTCCGGCGTCTCTCGCCGGGGCTTTGGGCTGGTGCTCGCGGACACTCCTCCCGTCGGTCG
>WQUU01000125.1 GCA_009781925.1 Bacillota bacterium
GCAGGCGCTCGCGATCATGGTGTTCACGAGCTGGTTGAACTTGGTGTTGATGACATCCTCGTCCGAACCCGGATCCGGCTCGATACCCGTGTAGATCGTGTTGTCCACGCCGACGCTTTCATCCTTGTAGACCTTCATCATGAAATCGTTGCCGTAGGACTGGCCCCAGGACACGGCGCTGTCCAGATAGCCCATGCCGCCGAACATGTACTTGTAAACGCCCAGGCCCTGCGACCACGCGTCAAAGCCGTTTTTCATCAGATCCGCCGCATGGCCTGTGGGGATGACCCAGTTGTTGGTGGGGCCGCCCCACTGCCAGTCGGTGCCCTCGACGCCGGCCATGACCAGCATCTGACCCTCATCCGTCAGCAGATATTCGATGAGCCAGGCGCAGCGCTCGGCGTTTTTGCTGACCTTGGATACCTGCAGCACGCTCCAGCCGTTCATGCCGGACAGTGGCGGCGCGTACTTCACGCCGGAATTCGCGAGCGGCGTGATGGTATTCACGACCATCTTCGGGTCCGCGGCTTTGAGGGTATCGTGCGGGACGATGGCCTTCCACCCCGAGCTCGTCGCAACCGCCCAAGTCGGCTGGTTGTTGACCGTCTGCTGCGTGTCATACGTATCCGTGAAATCGGACGCGTTGACCAGGCCTTCGCCGTACAGCTTGTTCACGTACAGAATCGTCTGCTTGTACAGCGGATCGCGCACGCAGGACAGTATTTGCCCGTCTTTGTTGAGGTACTGGCCGGAACCGTTCACGCTGCCGCCCATGCTGTAATACAGCGTGTTGACGCCGGAAGCCGTATCCTGCCCGAGGGCCTTGCCGCCGTTGGCGGCATTCCACAGGAACAGCGGATGCTTGAGATCGGGATTTTTCGCCTTGATCTTGAGCAGCGCCTGCTCCAGCTCATCAAGGTTCGTAATCGTGGACATCCCGACGGCGTCGAGCAGATCCTGCCGGACATAATAGATGGGGCCCTGGTTGATGAACACGCCGGTATCCATATAATTGCGGTTCACAAACCAGGCCGGCACGCCATAGCATTTGCCCTGCTGTGTCAGCGCGTAAATCTTCCGGTTGTTCTGCGTGAAGAACGAGCCCTTGAGCGCATTCGGGGCGTACTGGCCCAGCAGGTCGTCCGCCGTCCAGACTTTGTCGTTCTTGATGAGCGCGACGCCCTGGGCCGACTGAGGCGCGGTAAAGATCAGATCGGGCAGCTGGCCGGAGGAAATGAGCAGCATCAGCTTCGCGCCGTTGTCGTTGGGCACGATATCGAACTTGAAGGTGACGCCCGTCTTCTCGGTGAGTGTTTTCGACACCATGTCCTTCCCGTACTGCGAGTTGTCCAGAGCGCCGTCGATAAAGCAACTCAGCGTAACCGGCTTGCCGGCGCCCTGCTTCCATTCCGTCATCTGGTCGTCGCCGACGGGATCCCCGGTGTACACCCCGCCGCTGCTCGCGGATACCTCCGACGAGGAGGCGGAGGATGAGGGGGCCGTTGCGCTGGCCGGCGGCGCGCTGCTGCCGCTCGACACGGGGCCGCAGGCATTCAGCGCCGCGGACATCATCGCCGCGAGGGCGATCAGGGTGCAACCCTTCACGAAGGGTAAGCGCCTTTGCATGAATATTCCTCCCAATCTTCATTGTGGTTATTGTGATAAAGGAATAACATCCGGATATTATTCCTTTACTGCGCCCAGCATAATGCCTTTGATGAAATACTTCTGGACGAAAGGGTAAACCAGCATGATGGGGATCAGCGTGGCGAACATGGTGGCAAGGCGGATGGAGTTGGCGGTTATGCTGCCCTGCACGCCGCCGAACGCCGAGCCGAGCCCCTTTTGTATGAGCAACTGCTGCGCCACGCTCTGGTTGATCATCTGCATGAGCAGATACGGAAGGGTGGGGTAATTGCCGCTGGACATGTAGACATAGGTCTCATACCACGAGTTCCAGTGGTACACGCCCTGGAAAAGCGCGATGGTGGCGAGCACCGGCGTGGACACCGGCAGAATGATCCGCCAGAAGATCCTCAGCTCGTTCGCGCCGTCGATCTTCGCCGATTCCGGCAGCGACGAGGGAATCTCGCTGAAAAACGCCATAAAGATGAGCACGGTGAAAAACGACGACATCGGCAGCAGGATGTAAACCCAGAAATTATCGAGCAGCCCGAAAGCGCGCACGGTCATATACGTCGGGATCATGCCGCCGCTGAAGAACATCGTAATCATGCACAGATACACGTACACGCGCCGCCCCTTGAGCGCCCTGCGCGTGAGCGCATACGCGAACAGGGCGTTGAACAGCACGGAGGTGACGACCCCGACCACGGTGCGCGTTACGGTGATGACGTAGGCGTTGAGTATGTTGTCGTTGCTGAAAACAAAGCCGTAGTTTTTGAGGGAAAATATCCTCGGCCAAAAATAGATTCCGCCTTTCATGGCGTCAGCTCCGTCGTTGAGGGACATAACGAAGCAGTTGTAAACCGGGAAGAAGCAAAAGAAGGTCACAAAGCCGAAGAAGATATAAAGGACGATAAGGAATATCTTGTCGGAACGGGATTCCCGGATCATTGCCCCTCACCTCCGGTATAGAGCCCTCTGCCGAGGAAGCGCTTGCAAAAAGCGTTGCTGCCCAGCAGAAGCGCGAGCGCGA
This sequence comes from Bacillota bacterium, assembly GCA_009781925.1. Classification (GTDB taxonomy): domain Bacteria; phylum Bacillota; class Clostridia; order Oscillospirales; family Oscillospiraceae; genus WQUU01. The sequence goes on from WQUU01000125.1 coordinate 2,660, forward strand.
CGAGTCCGTTGATCAGGCCGACCGCCGTGGCATACGAGAACCGGCCCAGATTCAGTCCGGTTTGCAGGGTGTAGTAGCCCAGCACGATGGACGTATTGTAGTTCAGCGCGTTGCCCATGAACATGGACTGCTCGAACGTCCCGCCCACGCCGGAGAAGATGTTGCAAAACGTAAGTAAAAACATCAGCACCACGGTGCCCTTGATGGACGGCAGCGTGATGAAGAATATCCGCTTGATTCTGCTCGCGCCGTCGACCACGGCGGCCTCATACAGCGTGGGATCGATGCCGGAGATGGCGGCAATGAACAGGATTGCCGACCAGCCCGTTTCCTTCCACAGTTCGGTAAACATCGCGAGCCACCAGAAAGCACTCGGGTTATTCAGCCAGTCCAGGGGCTTGTTGATCAGATGCAGCTTGGTGAGCACATCGTTGACCAGACCGAAATCCGAGGAGAACCAATAGATCATGACCAGCGACAGGATGATCCACGACAGGAAGTGGGGGAAATAGCTGACGGTCTGTATGACCCGCTTATATCTGATCTTCGTGACCTCGTTGAGAAGCACCGCGAAAATGATAGCCGCCGGGAAGCATATAACGATTTTAAGTAAGCTGATGACAAAGGTATTCCGAATGACCATTCCCAGCTGGGGATCCTTGAACAGTTCGGCGAAATACTGCAGCCCCGCCCAACTGCCGCCGAAGAAGCCCTGCGAAAGATCGAAATTCTTAAAGGCGATCGTCAGCCCGAAATATGGGACGTAGCAGAAAATAATGTACCAGGCGAGCCCGACCAGCGCGCACAGCTGCAAAATGATCTGGTCTGTGCTAAATCTCCTTTTGCGCATAGTTTCCCCTCCAGTGATGTACTTGATCCGACCCTGGCAAGCTTTCACATACAAACCATCTCTCATCGCCGGCGAATGAAGCGCGGACAGCAGCTGCCCGGTATGGGTAAGACTGGTTCAATATTTAGAACTAATTTAGCGCTTCATCTTCTAATGCTAAGTATAGTACGCAGTTGCACCACTGTCAAGTGTAATGTGCTTCATTTTTTAGGTATATTTTAGAACTTTCCTCATGGATACACATCCAAGCGTGTGCAAAAGCGACAGCCGAGCGATCTTTTCCCGCTCTATCTTCATGAATTAGCGCGCAATCGACGGTGCTATTTGGTTATAATCCACATAAATTTTCTAGTTATTATGATCTTCTTGCGTGATAAAAATTCTCCATGTTCTCCAATTAAAGGAACTTGAGTTTTTGAGTTCTTAATGATAAACTTACCTTATACGGCGAATCCGCAGTGAGTTTGCGAACGATTCAAAAGCTCGTTCTCTGAAAATTCAGGAGCCGAGCTCCAGAATTTTCAGGAGCCGAGCTCCAGAATATATTGACAACCGGGGCGGCAGGGTATAAAATGAACCGGCATGCATTGGCCAGTGCCGGCAGGCGGGCGGGCGCTCCCACACCCGGGAAAACGCGGAAAGAAGAGGGACGCATGGAGACCACGGAAAACGGCAAAACCAAATATGTGGTACCGGCGATTGAAAAAGCGTTCGCGGTACTCGAATTTGTTGTAAACTCCGATACGGGTTGTACCTTCAACGAAATCATCGACGCGATAAAACTGCCCAAGACGACGGCGTTCACGGTGATCAACTCGTTGGTCAGCTGCGGCTATATAGAGAAGAGCGCGGACAAGCTTTTTGTCCCGACGATCAAGCTCTACTCCATGGGCATGAAGGCCCGCAACTCCATCATCAAAACCCATATCTTCCTGGAACCGCTGGAGGGTCTGAGAAACGCCACCGGCTTTACCGCGTTCCTGAGCATATACGACAGGGGCGAAAGGGTCGTCATCGAAAAAGTGGATGGATACGGCGCGCTGATGCTCCGTGCCCATATAGGGGAGCGCGCGAACCTGAACACGTCGTCGTCTGGAAAGGCAATCGCGGCGTATTTGGATGAGGACGAGCTGAATCTGGTTCTCTCCAAGGGCCTCAAAAAGGTCACGAACAATTCCATTTACGAAAAGGACCGTTTCATCGAGCACCTGGAATTGATTCGGAAACAGGGGTATTCGCTGGATGACGGGGAAGACGACATCAGCCTGCGGTGTCTTGGGTTGCCGGTGTTCATGAGCGGAAACGCGATTTTCGGCAGCGTGAGCATCTCTACGACGAAGGAAAACCTGCCGATCGACAACATCAAGTCATACCTGAGCATCCTGAGGATGACGGCGGAAAACATATCGCTGAAACTCGGCTTCGAGGGCAATTACAGCCAGAGGCTGTGGCATAAGTAGGAGTCAGGGGAACGGAGATGACGAAACAGGCCGGAGGCGCACGCCCCCGGCCTGTTTTCTATCCTGATTCCTGACGCCTGACTCCTGCGTCAGCGCTAGCTGACGCTTTGCATGCTGCACAGCTTGTAGTATACGCCGTGAAGCGCCAGCAGATCCTCGTGCCGGCCGCGTTCGACGATCTTACCCTCTTGCAGCACGAGAATCTGGTCGGCGCGCTGCACGGTGGACAGCCTATGCGCGATGACGATGAGCGTGCGGGTGCCGGCGATCCCCTCGATGGCTTTCTGTATCTCGCTCTCGGTCTCGGTATCCACGGCGGAGGTGGCTTCATCCAGCAGCAGAATGGGCGAGCCCCGCAGCATCGCGCGGGCGATGGAGATGCGCTGCTTCTGCCCGCCGGA
>WQUU01000126.1 GCA_009781925.1 Bacillota bacterium
TCGTATGTTGACAAATAGCGTTTTGTTGGGTATAATAATGAGGGGTGTTGTTATGAGCCTGATTGCACAAATCGTTTCTGAAGAAAAAAGCAGAATTGAAAAAATGATATCCGACTACGAGCGGGAACTTGCCGCGCTTCCGAAGGGTACTCTTGTCTGCAAGACCGTCAAAAACAAACAATATTATTACTTGCAGTTTCGGGAGGGAAAAAAGACGGTTTCTTCCTATATCGGCGGCGATGCGGATACTGTGGAGGAAATCAGGGAGCAAGTCAACCGCCGGAGGCATATTGAGGCCATGCTGAAGAACCTCCGCGGCGAATACGCGCAAGCGAATAAAATAGCAGGGGCGTGAAACGTATGCAGTTATATCACGGCAGCGATGTCATTGTTGAAAAACCGATCCTTTTACCGCAGCAGAGGACGTTGGATTTCGGCGCGGGTTTTTACACCACCACCAATTATGAACAGGCCGAAGTCTTTGCCCGGAAGGTCGGCGACCGCAGGGAAAGCGAGAAATGTTTTGTCAGCATTTACGATGTCGCGGATTTGTCTGTATTGAAAGCGGAACTTTCAGTTTTGGAATTTACCGAAACAAACGAAGACTGGTTGGACTTTGTCTTTGCCAACCGTGCCGGAACATACAGCGGCGCTGCCTACGACGTCATCTTTGGCGCGGTCGCCAACGACACGATTTACCGTGTCCTGACCGCTTATGAAGAAGGGATCATTCCCAAGGAAGAGTGTATCCGGCAGCTGAAGGTCAGGGAATTGTATAACCAAATGACCTTTGCCAGCGAAAAGGCTCTCAGCTTTTTGAAGTTTTCCGGGCAAATTGAATTATCGTCAAGGAGGGATTCATAATGGCGAACGAAAATAGAGCGATGCTTGAATTCATCGTACCCCGGTTAATCAAAACCATTATGGAGGACAGGAAAGCCAGCGAAAAGGATGCGTTTACCTTGCTGTACTCGTCAAAGCTCTACGAACAGCTTGACCGTGAGGAGACCAAGCTGTGGCATCTGAGCGTTCCCACACTATATTCCATGTGGAAAGAAGAACAGGACACAGGAAAAATCACTTATCCGGAGGAGGCGTAAAAGATGGACGAAAAAACACCGTTTATCGTATATTGCATTGAAGAATACAAGAGCGCGGAGAAACTGTCCGGCAAAGCGGTTATTGATTTGTTCAACCGCTACCGCGTGATTGACTATATCCGTTCGTATTATGAAGCTCTGCACACCACGGGGCGGCAGTATATCGTCAACGATATTAATCTATATATCAAAGCGCGGCAGCCTGCGTAAAATTATTTTTAACCCCATCGAATTCGATGGGGTTAAATTATAAACACTTAACCTCCCATCCGTTGCCCGTGGCTTTGCTTTTTAGCCTCGATCTCCCGGCGCAGCTTGGTTTCGATCAGACCGGCCTCGCCGTCGTGTCGGGCTTCCTCATCAAGGCGGTTTTTCACCAGCCGGGCAAGGTATCCCAGCAGACGCAGGGAGCCCAGCGCGGCGCCTGTCTTGGCGCTGCCGCGGGATCGGCTGCCGTAGCTGTAATAATTCTGTACCACCTTATCGGCATAGATATTGCCCTGCCGGGATGCGGCGTCCAGCAGTGTCAGCCCGCGCAGGACGTCCTGCTCCACTTCTTTACCGTAGAGCAACATTTTCCCAAGCTGATATTGCGCCCACTGGTTGCCCTGATCAGCGGACTCGCCGAGATAGCGAACCGCTTTTTCTGCATCTTTTGGAATGCCGTCCTCCGACAGGTACAGCCGTCCGAGCAGGTATGCGGCATACTGGTTTCCGGGATTCAGCCGCCCGCCGCCGTCCCGCGACGGGCGCGGTCTGACGGCGTCCAGCAGGAGCCTTTCGGCGCGGACGGTATCCTTGGGGATCATCTCGCCGCGCATCAACAGCTTGCCGAGGGTATACTGCGCCCACTCGTTCCCGCCCTTCGCGGAGGCTTCGAGTAAATCCACAGCCCGGAAAATATCGCTCTTTTCAGCGAGCCTACCGAGATGCAGTTTCGCCAGCGCGTACTGCGCGTCTGCGTTTCCCTGATCGGAAGCGAATGCAAACATCGCCTCGGCCATGCCTATATCCCGCGGTACCAGCTCTCCTTTGAGATAGGTGCGTCCCAACAGAACTTGAGCATATTGATTGTTCTGCGCCTCGGCTTCGTTTAGCCATTTCAAGCCGTACTGGATATCCTGCTCCACCGGATCGCCGTGCAGGAAAATCTTGCCGAGCCGGTACTGCGCCCACTCATACCCCTGCTGGGCTGACTGGATCAGTAGCCGGATGGCTTCCTGCGGATCGTACTCCGGGGACTCCTGATCCAGCAGCGTCTTGGCGCGGCGGTATAGAATATACATATTTTCAGGCTTGTCGTCGGTTGTGACCTGCGCCGCGATCTCAGGCTCATCCGAAGCGGGTTCTGCGGTCACAGACTCATCGGGTTCTTCCTCCGACGCTTCCTCAAAGGTCAGCCGGTCGAGCAGGATGTTGACCGCCTCATTGACCACGGCGTTCCGCACCGATTTGAATTCGGAATTTTGCGACAGCGGCACACGTTCCGGCATCTCGTCCCGGTAGGTAGACAGCACCGCTTCGCGCTGCTGATACCACAGATCATATAACTGGGCGATGCGCTCATCCTTCGCCAGCTCATCCACGACGGCATTGACCATGTTCCGGCCGGGCTGGTCGAGGTAGCCGTATTGCTTTTTGCCTTTGTGGCTGGCAAGCCGGTCGGCCAGTTTGACCAGCAGTTCTTCCACGGCGGGATTGTCATACCCGCCGCTGTTGATCTGCCGGACGATCTCGGCTACCGCGTTCCAGCTCTCCGCGGTGAGGGTGTTCCGAGCCTCGGTCTGTTCCTTGTATACCTGTATCAAGTCTTGCTTGAAAATGTCCCGCGCCAGCGCGGAACGGATGCCATCGATGCCCTGTTTGGAGAGATAGGGTTCTTTTCCCTTCGAGTAGGCGATCATGTGACAGTGCGGATGCCAGCTTTCATTATGAAAAGCGGCGTACCAACGCAAGTCCTCCAGCGGGATTTTCATCTGCTCGGCAAAGGTCTGCGCGTGGGAGCGCAGCAGAGTCTGCCACGCCTCGGCGCGGTCGTATCCAAGCCGGGCGGCGTCCTCCCGCCGCAGTGAGATCACATTCGTCCACACGTTGCCGTCGTGTTCGGCCACCTCCCGCGCCACAGTTCCGAGCTGGATGGGCGCGTCGGTATCCGAAAACAGGCCGTGTTCACCGCGTTTTTCAACACGGGGCCGCTTGGCGATATAGCCGACGTAGTTTTCGCGCTTGCCGATCTGATCGGCGTGGGCGTCGATGGCGGCGGTGATAAAAATGGACGCCGAGGCGCGGGTAGGTTCCTTCAAGAAATCCTCATACTCAAAGCTGTTTTTAGCGGACGGAAAATCTTTGACAAACTGCCGGATGAATTTTTGCTGGCTCTGTGTAGCGGGGAGTGTTTTCCAAGCGTCCTCAATTTTTTCCACGCCGTCGCGGGTGGCGATATATTTGACATAGCTTTTCGCGTGAGCCCCATTATCCGATTGCAGGTAGGTGCTTTTGAATATAATTTTCGGCATCGGTTAATCCTCCCGCTGGAAGCGCACGGCGTCGTCCAGCGACACCGCGCCGCGCAGGGTTTTGACTTCCTGAACGCAGCGCCCGCGCAGACGGGTGAGGTACTCGTCGGTGATCTCGGTCGTCGCCGCGGTGACATGAAGGAGCATACTCAGCTCCACCGCCAGCTTGAACAACAGCGCGGCCTGCCTGTCCTCATAGGAATCCAGAATCCCCTTGAAGGTAGACACCAGCACCTGCGGCAGGTAGGCTTTGTTTTTGTCGTGGGCGAGGTATCCGCTGTAGAACAGCACGGCCTTTTCGATATATTCCGATCTGCTGGCGCAGTTGTCCGAGCGGTACATCTCGCCGACCAAATCCACCGTGGACGGGTTGACCCACCACGCGAATTTCCGTTTCTGCTCCTGCTGCCGTTTTTTTTGATCCTCCATGCCGTTCACCTCCCGACCCATACTATTTTGTTGGTTTTATCGCCGTTTTCGCCCCTGTGCCCCACAGGTTCGGCGGGATGCCGCGTTTACGACCCGGAGAGATATTCCGGGGGCAAAAAGTGTAAAAACCCTGATGCGGTCGGCGTTGCCGTCCGCTGTGAATTGTCCGCGGGGCGGCGAGCCGACCCACGGGCTTTAACCTGCAAGACTTTCGACACCGGCAAAGTGCGGCTTTGGAGATGTCGAAAGTCCCCCGGTAGGGGCTGGCCTGTGCCGCTGACCGTACTGTTCCCGGCGCCTGGCGTCACGCCCGTCACAAGGGGCGCACAAATGCCCGACAGGGCGTTCAAGCTCTGCCGGGCGTGTGTTGTCCCTACCGGGCGGTATAAATCGCACACATGGGCGCAAAGAACGCTTACGGCGTTCTTATGGCGGGTTATTGCTTGTCCTGTGCCGCCGCTGTGCCCGCGGCAGGTCTTTTCGCCGGGGTTGACGGCGGGTTGCCGTCCTTCAGTTCGAGATAACTTCGGACTTCCGGGGGGACATATTTTTTGAACAGGCCATCCATACAGGCGGTCAGTTCCTTTGTTAAATCAAGGCTTTTCTTTGACAGAAACAGCTTGATTGCGGATAGCTTTTCGTCGTCATATAAAACGGTGACTGTGGTTTTCTTCATGCTCTGCACCTCCTATTGCATGATCATGCCGGAGGATTCTTCATCCTCCGGCGCGTCCGTTTGATCCAGTTCTTCATCGGAATTCACCCATCGGTCGTAGTCGCTGATGGGGCAGTCCCCGGCCAGCATGAAGGAAAAATCCCGGAGCCGGTCGGCTTCACAGCCGGACACATCGGCCTGGATACCGTAATAGCCGTTGTAGATGCGCTCCACCTTCGCGTCCAGAACGTCAGACCAATCTCTTTTCCCCTCGTCGGTCAAGGTGTCTTTGTTCAGCTCCACGATGGTGGCCACGTCATGCTCCTCGTCCGCGTGGAGCAGGTGGAAGTCCTGTAAATCGCAGCCGATCAGCCCGGCAAGGGTGAGAAAATCACCGGGGCTGTCGATGGCAATCTGCCCGTAATCCAGCGCGTAGTTGATCTGCATACAGTCCTCGCAGAGGATGACCTCGGCGATTTCCTCACGCGCTCTCAGCTCCCGCAGGAGCAGTTCCCCGATACCGTTGTCGGCGGTGATCACCGTATCACAGTAATTACCGAACATTTTATATGGGATATCCCATCGCCGTCCGTTGACATTTCCGCGATAGGCAACGGCAAAATCAGCGGCGTTTTTGATTCGCCGGTCGAGCCATTCCCTCGCGTTG
>WQUU01000127.1 GCA_009781925.1 Bacillota bacterium
AGGCGCTGGCCGTGTCCATCGCCCAGAAAGCCCGCGTGGATATGGGCTATATGAAAGCCCTGACCGGGTTCACGGAGGAACAAATCGTCTCCGACCTCCAGGGCGTTATCTTCAAGCTCCCCGCGCCCGCCGGCGGCGTTCCCGTCTATCAGGCCGCGGACGAATACCTTTCGGGCAACGTCCGCGACAAACTGCGGATCGCGGTACAGGCGGCCGAAAGCAACCCCGATTATCTCCCCAACGTCAAGGCTCTGGAACTGGCGCAGCCGAAAGACCTTGAAGCCTCCGAAATCTCCGTCAGGCTCGGCTCGACGTGGATTGATCCGCTGTATATCCGGCAGTTCATGTTTGAGCTGCTCCAACCATCGCGCTACCTGCGCAATCAGCTTGAAGTCCACTATTCCGAGCATTCGGGCGAATGGAACATCGCCGGGAAAACAAAAGCCGGGTACGGCGACGTGCTCGCCACGGCGACTTACGGCACGGAGCGGGCAAACGCCTACAAGATCATCGAGGACACGCTTAACCTCAAAGACGTTCGTATCTATGACACAAAATATGTGGACGGAAAAGAGACCCGCGTCCTCAACAAAAAGGAAACCACCGTCGCGGGACAAAAGCAGGAGGCGATCAAACAGGCGTTTGCCGACTGGATTTTCCGCGACCCCGAACGCCGGCAGAACCTTGTTAAGCTCTACAATGAGCGGTTTAACAGCGTGCGCCCCCGCGAGTACGACGGCTCTCACATCGAGTTCGCCGGCATGAGTCCCGAAATATCGCTCAAACAGCACCAGAAGGACGCTATCGCCCGTATCCTCTACGGCGGGAACACCCTGCTGGCGCACGAAGTGGGTGCCGGCAAAACCTTTGAAATGGTGGGCGCCGCGATGGAGGCAAAGCGCCTGGGTCTCTGCCAGAAAAGCCTCATCGCCGTCCCCAACCACCTGACCGAGCAGATGGCGTCGGAGTTTTTGCGCCTGTATCCGTCCGCGAATATCCTTGTGGCGTCGAAAAAGGATTTTGAGACACAGAACCGCAAAAAGTTCTGCGCGAAGATCGCCACCGGTGATTACGACGCCGTGATCATCGGACACAGCCAGTTTGAGCGGATACCGCTGTCCAAAGAGCGGCAGGAGCGGCTCCTGCGGGAGCAAATTTTCGATATTACTCAGGGGATCGAGGAACTCAAAGACAGCGGCGGCGAGCGGTTCACGATCAAGCAGATGGAAAAGACAAAGAAATCACTTGAAACGCGGCTTGACAAGCTCACCGACGACAGCCGCAAGGATGATGTGGTCACATTCGAGCAGCTCGGCGTGGATCGCCTGTTTGTGGACGAGTCACACGCCTACAAAAATCTCTTTTTGTATACGAAAATGCGGAACGTGGCGGGTTTGTCGCAGTCCGAGGCGCAGAAATCATCGGATATGTTCATGAAGTGCCGCTATATGGACGAAGTGACCGGCGGCAAGGGCGTTGTATTCGCCACCGGCACCCCCGTAACCAACTCGATGGCGGAGCTGTATACCGTTCAGCGGTATTTGCAGTATGACGCGCTGGCGGCCAAGAACCTCGTTCACTTTGACGCCTGGGCATCCACGTTCGGAGAGACCCAAACGTCGATAGAATTGGCGCCGGAAGGAAATGGATACCGGGCCCGGACACGCTTCGCTAAGTTCAACAATCTCCCTGAGCTGATGTCAATGTTCAAAGAGACGGCCGACATCAAAACCGCCGACACGCTGGACTTGCCGCGACCCGCCGCCAATTTTCAGACGATTGTGGTCAAACCCACCGATATTCAGAAAGAGATGGTGCAGGATTTATCCCAGCGCGCGAAAGATGTCCATGACAAAAAAGTCGAGCCGAACGTCGATAACATGCTCAAAATCACGTCGGACGGCCGAAAAATCGGGCTGGATCAGCGATTGATGAACCCCATGCTGCCCGACGATCCGGCCAGCAAGGTCAACGTCTGCATGGAGAACATTTTCAGTATATGGGAGCAAACAGCCGATAAAAGGCTGACCCAGCTTTGCTTTTGTGACTTCTCGACGCCGAACGCGGAGGGGCGCTTCAACGTCTACGACGATATGCGCGCGAAGCTGATCGCTAAAGGCGTTCCCGCCGATGAGGTCGCGTTTATCCACGAGGCCAACACGGAGGCGCAGAAAAAAGACCTGTTCGCCAAAGTCCGTCAGGGCAAAGTGCGCGTGTTGTTCGGCTCCACGTTCAAGATGGGCGCCGGCACCAATGTCCAAGACCGGCTCATTGCACTCCATGACCTGGACTGCCCCTGGCGTCCGGCTGACCTCGCCCAGCGCGCGGGGCGTATCGTCCGGCAGGGCAATCAAAATCCCGAAGTCCACATCTTCCGGTATGTGACCGAAGGGACGTTCGACAGCTATTTATTCCAGACGCTGGAAAAGAAACAGGAGTTCATCTCACAGATCATGACCTCGAAATCGCCCGTCCGTTCCTGTGACGACGTGGACGAGGAGGCGTTATCCTACGCGGAGATCAAGGCACTGTGCGCGGGCAATCCGCTGATCGCGGAGAAGATGAACCTCGACATTGAGGTGGCCAAGCTCAAACTGCTCAAAGGCGCGTATCAGAGCCAGCAGTACCGGTTACAGGATAACCTGCTCACGAACTTCCCGAAGCAGATTGAGGCGTCTAAGGGCTATATCGAGGGCTTCAAGCGGGATATGGAGCGGCTTGAAGTCAACACCCACAAGGGCGAGGAAGGTATCTCCCCCATGACCATCGGCGGCAAGACTTATACCGACCGGAGCGAAGCCGGCGCCGCGCTGCTGGAAGCATGTAAATCCATCAAGTCCACGGAGCCGGTGAAGATCGGCAGCTACAGGGGTTTTGATATGCTGATCTCGTTCAGCAGTCTGAGCAAGGAGTTTACGGTGGATATGAAAGGCTCTATGACGCACACCGCTTTCCTGGGCGACGACGGCGCCGGCAACATCACCCGCATCAACAACGCTTTTGACCGGATACCCCAGCGGCTCCAGTCGGTCGAGGCACAGCTCCAAACGTACTACGAGCAAACGGAGAACGCCAAAGCCGAGCTTGAAAAGCCGTTCGCGCTTGAACAGGAGCTTGCCGATAAGTCCGCGCGGCTCGCGGAGCTGGACGCAAAACTCAACATGGACGGGCGCGGCGACGCGGCGGTGATGCCCGACGCGGGGGAAATCGCGGCGAAAACCGAACCCGCCGCCAAAGGCAAGCCGTCCATCCTGGAGTCGTTGCGGCAGGGCGCCGAAAAGAGCCGCCAGATGTTCGACGGCAAGCCGGAAAAGACCAAATCAAAAGATATTTCGATATAGACGGGAGGAATGAGCATATCACAAAATTTGAAACGTCCGATTATCATTAAAATCCGCGTGACGGAAGCGGAGCGAAGCCTGATCGCCGAGAAAATGGCGGCGGCGGGCATACGCAACCGGGAAGCCTATCTTCGCAAAGTCGCGCTTGACGGGTACGTCGTCCGGCTTGACCTGGCCGACGTGAAGAAAATGGTCTCGCTGCTGCAGAACGCCACGAACAATCTCAATCAGATAGCCCGCCGCGCCAACGAAACGCGGAGCGTCTATGAGAGCGACATCAAGGACGTGCAGGCGAATTATGACCGGCTTTGGGATCAGGCGGGCGCTATCCTGCGGTCGCTGGCGAAAATACAGGGCTGAAAGCGGTTATATCACGGCTCGGCGGTCTGGTGCTTTCCGAAGGAAAGTACAGCCGCCGGGCTTTTTTGATTCACGGGCAAATCATTGAAAAACGGGCGGAAATGTGATATAATCGAGGAAAATCATTATTAATGTGGCATTCCCACTGCCAGATGACAAAACATCGTATTCAAAGACATGACTTTTTGAATCATGTTATTGTAAAATATCCTTGAAGGGAGGGTGCCTGTGAACTGGATACAAAGCCTGTCGAAAGCTCTTCAATACATTGAAGATCATTTGACCGATGAAATCAACATGGATGCAATAGCAAGCCAATCATATACGTCAAGCTCTCATTTTCAGCTCGTTTTTCATTTGGTAATGGGTATGACCGTCGGCGAATATATACGCAATAGACGGCTGAGTTTAGCCGCGCAAGATTTGTTGCAACCGAATATCAGAATTATTGATGTGGCTATGCGGTATCAGTATGATACACAAGAGAGTTTTTCCAAGGCGTTTATGCGGTTTCACGGTATACCCCCATCAAAAGTGCAGCGGGGAAAGATCAAGCTGTTTCACCCGCTGACTATCAATGTTACCATTCAAGGAGGATTTGACATGTCATTTAAGCTGATCGACGAGTTCTATTGGAACGACATCGAAGAACAAAAAGACGAAAAACTGACGGACGCCGAAAAATACAAAAGGCTCGTTAATTGGGCGGGTAACGCGAGGGGACGAAATCCAGGAGTTTTTGATGCGCTGACCGAATGGGTGCTGGACGATTCCCAATGGAACGAAGATAATCTCGCGGAAAATGAACAGATTTTAATGCAGGGCGTGTTTACACGGTTCAAAGAACAGAATGCGCGGCTTCGGGCATATTTGTTAGAATTAGAACCCTCCGGCGTAGTCAACGTAGCGGTTTTTCAGGCGTTGGATCGATTTGACAATGAGCTGACGGGGCGGTCACACAATGAGTATCTCCGGGAGACTGTCGCAAAGGTGTTCGGCGATTTTTCAGTCATGCTGAAGCGCGAAATACGGGCACTGATCGCTGGGAATAAAACAGGCCCCGCAGGTACAGATACCGTAGAAATCTATGGGTATATTAACGTGTTAAAAGACTGCGACGCGGCGGTACAGTGGGCGTTGTTTATGCCGGATGCGGTCAAGGAACAGCAAAAGGGTTTCAAGGTAGATAGCTTCGAGTATAAAAAAATGCCCGCGATGCGTTTTATCGGACGAGAGTGCGAAAAAAACGACATTGAGTGGCGGCTTGGCGCCATGCAAACGCTTAATGCGATGGCTGAATATAAATCGGATTGCGACTACGATGTTTTGTTTCAGCATTTTTACGGATTAGGCGTGGATGTAGGTCAGTGGCATGGCTTTTGGGGACGATTCATGAAAGCGGACACGCCTGTGCCGGAAGGATTTACTTCTTTTGACTTCGTGCCACATCGGGTTGGCAAGGCGGGCACACCTTATATTTCTCAATTTGCGTTTGCTACATTCTCCGGCGACATGGAATCGCTGCATAAAAGCGAGGGCTACGATAGCGATGCTATGTATGATGTAACCAGAAACATTATGCTTGGGCAAGGCGTATCAATTCCGTACCCGGATAAATATTGGACTGCGGAAGTT
>WQUU01000128.1 GCA_009781925.1 Bacillota bacterium
CTGCCAGATGTTTTATCAAGCTCGAACGGGGATGGCAGAATGTATGACATATATCAGCATGCATGCTGCCATCCCTCGCTTTTGCCGTCCATTGGAGATGCAATGCACTGTTAAATGCGATTACAAAAGGAGCATGAAAATGAGATCAAGAGAGCGTGTTCTTCGGGCGTTAAATCGTCAGGAAACCGACAGAACACCAAGGGATTTCGGCGGTACGGTGGTAACATGTCCGGAATATTACGCGCATAAACGTTTGCGGCAATATTTTCAGATTCTGGACGCGGACGACCCCATTATTGACTATACGATGGGAACCGTTGCCGCCTGTGAGGAATTGATGCTTAAATTTGGAAGTGATGTGCGTCGGGTCGGGCTGAATGTCGTACCACCCCAAATTGAAAACGGCATGTTTACATCGGGTTTCGGCATACGCTTCAAACGGGCAGAGCCTCATTTGTATTACGATGCGGTCTATCATCCGCTTGCGGAAGCGGAGATTGAAGATTTAGATGACATGACGTTACCGAACCCTGACGATCCCGCACTTTATCATGGCCTTCGGGACCGGGCGAAAGACCTGTTTGACAACAGTCCATTTGCGGTCGTGGCGGACTTCGGTGTACCCGGCTTCTATGAAACCTCCCAAAAGCTGCGCGGGTATGAGAATCTAGCCTGTGATCTGCTGGTCGATACCGAATTTGTCACGGCGCTGTATGACAAATTGCTGGAATTACAGAAGCGTTATTTCAAAAATTATATAGAACATGTGGCGCCATACGCGCAGGTCATCTGTTACGCCGATGACTTGGGAATGCAGGATCGTCTCCAGATGGCTCCGGAGACCTACCGCGCGGTAATCAAACCCTATCACAAAAAGATTTTCGACTACATCCATTCCTTGGCGGACATCAAGATCCTGATGCACTGCTGTGGGGCAATTACCGATGTGATCGACGATTTAGCCGAGATTGGTGTGGATGCGCTCAACCCCGTACAGGTCAGAGCCGCGGGGATGTCCCCCGAACGGTTGGGCAGGGATTTCGGCGGCAAGATCGCCTTTTGGGGCGGCGTGGATGAGCAGAAATTATTGCCGCACGACACGCCTGCGCAGGTGTCCGCCGAGGCGCATCGGTTGTGCAAGGAATTAGGTTCCGGATATATTTTGGCTCCCGGGCACTGTATTCAAGCGGATACCCCGCCGGAAAACGTGGCGGCTATTTATTGTTGGAAACCCGATTAAAACTGGAGAGTAATAATATGTGCGGAAAATCGGCGATCTTCTATGAGAGCGCGTCTCGCCCCACGGCGCGTTGTGTTTCCGGTAATACTGTCTATGAGGAATGCTTGCAAAACGGACGGTACATCGGCCTCTACTGGTCCTCCACAGGGCAAGTACAGCGGGAAAATGTCGTCAGCGTTATGCCCGATGAACTTAATATGAAGAGAAGCGCCGTGGCAGTCTGGCGGCGGTTGAATGCGTTTTCCCTAGACGTGGATGGGCAGTCGCTGGACAGCCGCTGGGTGTATGTGGGCGGATCCACCCGTCAGGACAAAAAAGGCATACTGGAATCGGTGATTGAACTAAGTAACACGGTCCGCCCAGTGAATGTCAAGGTGATTACCAAGCTGGATGGTTCATCCGTGCTTGTCCGCTATCTGGAAATCACCAACCGAGGAGATAAACCTGCCGCGCTGGGTAGTGTCCAGCCTTTCGCGGGGCGGCTTTGGGAGAATTTGTGGCAAGCCCGCTGGAACGATCACCTGCGAATGAGAACGCCGTTTGACCTCGAAGCAAAGACTTTTTTCTCGATAGGGTATTATCAGACCTCTATGCATGATGTTGGCAACTTTGGCTACGAGGGGAACTTCGTCTGGAAGGACGTCGAAGAGGAGTATTTTGTCCTGTCAAGATTGGAGCGTCAGCCTTACTCCGCGCCATTTTTTATTATTAGAAATAATATAACCGGTGAAAGTTTTTGGGTTTCACTCGCCTGGTCGGCAGGGTATGAGTTGAAACTCTGGTATGATAAAATGTACTGTACTCTTTGCATGGGACTGGGTCCGGCTGGCCCCGCCCCACTGAGAGTTATTGCGCCGGGCGAGACTGTGACTACACCCCCGGTGCATATCGCGCCGCTGCGCGGCGAATTGGATGAGGCTGTCCTCCGTTGGCACAGTCATCTGCGAAGTTCGGTACTCGCGCCACGCCCAGAGGGTAAAGAGATGTATACGGTTGCCGCTCGCGTAGTGGAAGAACCGGGAGATTGGATCCTTCGGGAAATCGATATAGCCTCCAAGATGGGCGCCGAGGCTTTTATGGTGGATGCCGGGTGGTATGGCGAGGGGTTTAAGGTCTGGACCGAGAACCGGGGTGACTGGTTCGAGGGGGAGTTCCTTCCGAAAGGCGGTATCGCCGCCATCCGAAACTATACCCATGCCAGAGGAATGCTGTTTGGCCTGTGGATGGAGGCCGAGGCGCTCAGTATAAACAGCAAGCTCTTCACCGAACACCCGGAGTGGCGTATCAGCTACGACGGCGAGTCCGTTGACGCTGTGGGAGCTGAGAGTATTCTCAACTTGGCCAGGCCCGACACGGCGGCATTCTTCAGCCAAGCTGTCCAAGAGGTTATCGTCGGCAAACAGCTTGATTTTTTCAAGCTCGATTACAACAACCGGATCATGGAAGGCGGCCGCTATGATGTAAGCGGATATGCCGAAAACCAGGCTTGGCGCCATTTTGAGTGTCTGTACCATACCTTTGATGAGATCATTGAACACCATCCAAATGTGGCGTTGGAAAACTGCGCTTCGGGCGGAGGGCGCAACGATCTGGGGATGCTGTCCCGGTTTCATTACGCTTCCCAGTCGGACTGGAGTATTTTCCCGTTTTCCATCCGGGCGATCAACGGCTTGACCATATTCCTGCCGCCAGAAACTCTCTGCTATTACCACAATCACTTGGCAATTGCCGATAAGATGACCGATCTTGACACACATTTACGGGTTACACTGTTTTGTTCACCCATCTTTGTAGGTTTTGGCGGGCAGGACACGGATAGAAGCACCGTTTATTTTCAAAAGACACGGATGTACATTGACCTGTTAAAGGATTTTTGCCGCCCTATCATGAAAAAGGCCACTGTCTTTCACCACACCCCAGACATTGGATTGGTCGAACCTACTAAATGGTGCGTTTTAGAGTATGCCGATGAGAAAAGAACCCGGGGTTATGTGGGCCTGTTTCGGTTGGGCGATGATAAATCCTGCGACGAGTACAGCCTCCGGCTCCGCGGCGTGGACCCGCAGAGCGTGTACGACGTAACTTTCCACAATACAGGTGTGCATCTCCGTTTGTCCGGTGCGGAGCTGATTACAAATGCGTTCAAGGTACGGCTGACCGCAGTAAATAGTTCCGAACTGATCCTCTATCAATCGATTGATTAGTCCTTTGTAGTAAATTATTGTGATTTTCATGGGGTGATTAGGAATGCCATTAGACCGAGAATTCTACGGGCAGCGCACCGGTGACATGACGCAGTTCTGCGGCGTTCGGCGAAGCGTTATCTTGGAGGGCAAAGGTTTCGGCGTAGAAACTGCCGACCTTTGGAACCGACGGGGTATTGCTTTGACCTGCTATCCCGGACGCGGGATGGATTTGGGGCGGATGTCCTATAAAGGAATCCCGCTGTCCTACCATGCAAAACCCGGTCTGACCGCGCCCGGCTATTATGAGAGCGGCGGCTTAAACTGGCTGCGCGGCTTCTTTGCCGGAATGCTGACCACCTGCGGCTTGTCCGAGGTGGGCGGGCCGGATCGGGTCGAACACCCGGTGATCGGCAGCGTCGATTTGGGCCTGCACGGTCGCATCTCCCACGCGGGCGCGGAGGATGTGTGTGTTCACCGTGGCTGGGATGGGGATGCCTATGGCGTAAGCGTTTCCGGCACCGTCCGGGAGGCTTGCCTACACGCCGAGAACCTGACGCTTACAAGGACTGTCAGTCTAAAAATAGATGAACCTGTGATCCACATCGACGACGTGATCCGCAACGAGAGCTGCCGACCGGCGCCTCTCATGTTGCTGTATCACATCAACGCGGGCTACCCACTGATGGACGCGGGCTCCAGATTTTTCACAGAGGCGTCCGAGACTCGGCCACACAGCCCCGCCGCTCAGGATGATTCCGCTGGCTGGCGGGTGATGGGCCCGCCTTCGGACACGCCTGAGAAAGTCTACTTCCACACGCCCGCTGTGGACAGGGACAGCTGGAGTGTAGCTGGCTTATACAATGAAAACCTGCGAATAGCTTTTGCTGTACGCTTTCAGGGATTGAGACATCTCACTGAATGGCGTATGGAGGGCCTGGGCGAATATGTGCTGGGCATTGAGCCGGGTAACTGCAATCCGATTGGCCAAAAGGCGCTGGAGGAAGCCGGGGAGCTGGAAGTCCTTCCGCCTTGGGGTGAAAAGCATATAAAGCTGGAGTTGTGTGTACTGGAAGGGACGGAAGCCGCCGATATGGTCAAGCGTTATGATTAACCTCTCCGAGTTACCCGAACTTGCCCGCCGCGCTCGCCGCGACGTTTTGCGCATGACCACGAACGCGGGCAGCGGTCATCCCGGCGGCTCACTATCATCGTTAGACATCTACATTCTGCTGTTGGCCGTCAAGGAAAGCGCCGACACGCTGGTCGTCAGCCACGGGCACACCGCCGCCGGGCTGTACGCCGCGCTGGCGCAGTTCGGCTACATAGACGGCGAAGCGGCTATAGCCGGATTCCGGCGAATGGGCTCGGTCTTTGAGGGCCATCCCTCACTTGAAGTGCCCGGCGTGACTTGGTGCAGCGGCGCGCTGGGACAGGGCCTGTCAGTGGGCTGCGGGTACGCCTTAGCGGCGCAAAAACTGCGAACAGGCGGCCATGTGTACGTGGTAATGGGCGACGGGGAGCAGGCCAAGGGCCAGCTCTGTGAGGCCCGGGAATTTGCCGCGGCTCACGAGCTCAGCAACCTGACCGCAATTGTGGACTGCAACGGTTTACAGGCCAGCGGCAGCTTGGACGCAGTACTGCATCAGGACATCGCAGCGAAGTACCGAGCTGCTGGCTGGGCCGTCTCGGAGGCGGACGGCCATGATTTTGAAGCGATGTACGCCGCTCTGAGGAAAGTGCGCCAGGATGATAGGCCCGGTGTCCTGCTGGCCCATACGACCATGGGAAAAGGGGTTTCGGGGCACGAGGGCGATTACGCCTTTCATGGCAACCCATTGAAACCGGCGGAATTGGAGGCGATTTTGGAATGTTCCTGAACCCAGGCCCCCGG
>WQUU01000129.1 GCA_009781925.1 Bacillota bacterium
CTGGCGAAAGACCCGGTTCTCCGCGCCTGCTGGAACGGAGAAGTGCGGCGCGGTGACGAGAGCGCGTCCGATCTGGCGCTGATGAACAAGCTGGGCTATTGGCTGTCTGCCGATCAACCGGCTATGATTGCGGCGTTTTTGCAAAGCCCATACTTTGCTCAAAAGGACGAGGCGCACCAGCGCAAGTGTCAACGCGCCGACTACCTCCCCAACACCGCCAAAGCTGCCTGCGCCTCTCTTCGTTCTACGGCGCGGGAGGACACGGCGCGGTATCTGGAACGGCGAAGAGAACCGGAATACGCGAGGTAATTTATATGTTGGCTTTTCAGAGCAGAATGATGTAAAATGAATGTGGACATTGAAGAAAAAATAGGGAGCGTTCGGTCATGGTCTATATTACGGGTGATACGCATCGGGATTTTTCCAGAGTAAAGTATTTCATAAAAAGGGCCAAGCCTGCGCGGGATGATGTTCTAATCATTCTCGGCGACGCGGGTATCAACTACTATGGCGATAGCGATATGAGGGACTTTCTCCTGAAAAGCCATCTGTCCAGACTGCCCATCACGCTCTTTTGTGTCCACGGAAACCATGAGCAGCGGCCTGAAAGCATTGACACATACGAAGAAATTGACTGGCTCGGCGGCAAGGTCTATGCGGAGCCGAAATTTCCGAACCTGCTCTTTGCGAAAGACGGTGAAATGTATGACATCGCCGGAAAACGGTGCGCTGTGATCGGCGGCGCGTACAGTGTGGATAAACCACTCAGGCTGGCGCACAACTGGGGATGGTGGCCGGATGAGCAGCCTTCCGATGAAATCAAGCGGAGGGTTGAACAGCGGCTTGACGCCGAAAATTGGAATGTTGACTGCGTTCTCTCCCATACCTGCCCACTTAAATATGAGCCGGTTGAGTGTTTTCTGGGCGGCATTGACGAAGAAAGCGTCGATAAAAGCACCGAAGATTGGCTTAATTGCATAGAAAGCAAGCTGGAATACCAGTATTGGTATTGCGGACATTTCCACGTCAACAAAACAATTGGCCGCCTGCGCTTCTTGTTTCAGGACATTATCGAATTTTCGTAAGGGGGTATCATCCATGATATATTTTACAGCCGATCTGCATTTTGGACACGCCAATGTCATGCGGCTTTGTAATCGGCCTTTTCAATCCGTCGAGGAGATGGATAATGCGCTCATCGCCAACTGGAACGGATGTGTGAAGCCAAATGACGACATCTATATCCTCGGCGATTTCATGTTCAAAGCCCCCTCCGGCGCTGCTCATCGTTATCTTTCCCAGCTAAATGGGAAAAAGTACCTCATACGGGGCAATCACGACAAGCCCCTGAAGGATACCGAGCTCTGTCCGCATGATCTCCAGTGGATCAAGGATTATTTTGTGCTCAAGCAGAACGGCAGGCAATACGTCCTATTTCATTATCCGATTCTGGAGTGGGCCAACTACTTCCGTGGCGCGGTTCATCTGTATGGGCACGTTCACAATAACGCTTCCTCGGCAGCACGTATGGAAGCGCTGACCGGCCCGGCGTTCAATGTCGGCGTGGACTGCAACGGCTACAAGCCTGTAAGCATTGAGCGCATAAACGAACTGGCGGAGACGCGGAATATCCCAGAGGATCACTGATGCGTTGTGTTTGCAAAAGAATACGTACCGACTGGGCGCTCCTCACGAGGGGCGCTTTCTTTATGTCCAGAAGCACGATATACCAATCAAAACACGCGGGGCGGAGGGAGACTGTCTACTGTCTTAGCAAGCATTGCCAAATGGGGACATTTGGCCCAGCCGCCCCCGAACGGCGGCTGATTCTCAGGTGCTGCGCCCCTGAAACCCCACTGAAAGGAGGAAAAAATGACCCATCGAAACTTGGAAATTAAAGTAAGATTTACACGTGACGAACTGCAAGCCCTTGACAAAAAGGTGAAGAAAACCGGGATGTCGAGAGAGGGCTACGTCCGCACCCTGTGCACCGGCAAGACCCCGGTAGAACTGCCGCCCGCCGGTCATCTGCCTCGGGTGGGAGGCTAACCCGCCGTGGCCACAACAAAAATTTGGGCCGTTCATTCACGGCTCGATCATCTGGTGGGGTATGTAGCCAATGAATGTAAAACGCTCAACCCGGAATTTGATGATCTGAAAAACGTCATCGACTACGCCGGAGAGGATTACAAGACAGAGAAGCGGTACTACGTCAGCGGCATTAACTGCCAGCCGGAGACAGCCTACGCCGCGATGTCAGCGTCGTTGAAGTTGAACGACAAGAAGCTCCGGGTGCTGGCGTATCACGGGTATCAGTCCTTCGCCGAGGGCGAAGTCACCGCCGAAATCGCCCACGAGATCGGCGTCCGCATGGCGCGGGAGCTTTGGGGCGACCGCTTTCAGGTGGTCGTGGCGACCCACCTGAACACGGCGCACTATCACAATCATTTTGTGGTGTGCTCCACATCCTTTGCGGACGGCAAACGCTTCCACGCCTGCAAGGAATCCTACGCGCAGATGCGTCAGGCATCCGACCGCCTGTGCCGGGAGTACGCGCTGTCGGTCATCGAGAGGCCGCACTATGGGCGCACGAAAAATTACGGTGAGCTTCAGGCCGAGCGAGAGGGCCGCCCCACATGGCGCGGCGCCATCAAAGCCGAGATCGACGCGGCCATCTCGCAGTCCATGACCGAGAGCCAATTTGTCGCCAATCTGCAAAAACGCGGGTACGAGGTCAAGCTGGGCAAGGACATCTCAGTCCGGCCCCCCGGCAAGGAGCGGTTCTTCCGGCTGGAGCGAAACTTCGGTGAGCTGTACTCCCGCCAAGGTATTTTCAGGCAAATGCGGACGCAGGGCAGACCGAAATTCCCGGAGTCGGAACCCAAGCGGAAATCTACAGCCGCGAAGTTCAGAGGCACTCTGAAAACCGTCCAAAAGCTCACAGGTTTTCGCGCCCTCTACTTCCACTACCTCTATCTGCTGGGCAAACTCCCGAAGCGCCGCCCGCGCCCGCCGTCAAAAGTGCATTTTCTCTACCGCGAGGATCTGCTAAAAATTGATCGCATCTCCAGCGAGATCACGCTACTCTGCCGTCATCGGATCGATACGGGAGAGCAGCTTTCTTCATTCAAGGCGGGATTAACGGACGACCTGAGAGCGCTCACCGACCAGCGACAGGAACTGCGGAACAGCATTCGCCGCCCCAAGGGCGAGGCGGCGGTCGCCGAAGTCAAGGCGCAAATCGCGCTGTTATCCGCCCGCATCAAAGAAGTCCGAAAGGAGGTGGCGCTGTGCGACGACATCGCGGCCAGAAGCCAGCAAATTCAAGACAAAATGAGTAAGGTACGGCAGGAACAGAATCAAAATCTCGACAGGAAGGAGAAAAATTGGTATGACAAGTTCAGGTGACGCGGCGGAACAGATCGTCCGCATCTCCCTGGAGGGCATCGATTACGCCATCCGCATCGTCGGCGCGGGCGCGAAGAGTATCGCGGCATTTCTGGCGGCGGCGTTCAAGAGCGACGGCACGGACGGCAAGATCAAGCTCAAGGGCAAGGAGCGGCTGGTCAACATGCTGAAATCCGGCAGGGATACAAAAATCTTTGCCATCAAAAACAGCGACCTCAAGCAGTTCGCCGCCGAAGCCAAACGTTACGGCGTGACCTACTGTGTCCTCAAGGACAAACAGGGTTCGCCGGACAGCATGGTTGAAATCATGGTGACGGACGCCGACGCCGGTAAAATTGGCCGGATTATGGATCGGCTGGAGTTCGCCGCCGTGGACTTGGCCGCTCTCGAAGCCATGCCCATCGAGCGCGAAACCCTCGTTCGGGACGATGTTGACGCCGCGCTGGGAAGTCAGCCACAAAACCCTACGCGCGAGGGGAGGACAGACGGCCCTCCGTCCGAACCTCGCTCCGGGACGCAATCCGAATCCGCAAAGGATACACGGGGGACTAAGAAGCCGGAATCCGTGCGGGAGTTTTTACGGGAACGCACTGCGCAGCAGCGCCGCGAGGACAAACAGCCCACGCGCGCCGAGCCGGAGGCAAAAGCCACAACTCGACAGCGGCCCAATCAGCATGTACAGCCACAGCGGACAGCGAAGAAAAAATCTAAAGCAAAGGAGCGTTAACAACCATGCCAGAAAACTATGATGATCTTTTCGCGGAGGTAGAACAAGATCGTGCCCCCGCAGAGCCGCAGGGCGGCCAGCTCTCCAAAGAGGAGTTCGCCGCCAAGATGAAGGCCGAGCGGGACGGACTCTCCGAGCTCGCCAGCCAGACCGGGATGCTTCTCGCCGCGGACGACGGGACATTCCGCCAATACCTCGACACCCTCGCCCGCTTTGACCGCTATTCGGCGCAGAACACCCTGCTGATCTTCGCCCAGCGCCCCGACGCCACAAAACTCGGCGATTACGACCACTGGAAAGAGGCCGGTACGCCCGTCAGGCGCAACGAGACGGGGTTTTCCATTTTTGAGCCGGGCAAGGAGTACCGGCGTGAGGACGGCAGCACAGGCGTGAGTATGAACATTAAGAGGATGTTCGACATCAGCCAGACGGAGGCAAGGGACAAACCCCAGCCCGAGCCCGCCCATGACATCCGCACTCTGCTCAAAGCCCTCATGAGCAATACGCCCGCGCCGATCAAGCTGGTGGACAGTCTACCGGATGGGATCGGCGCGCATTACAACGAACAGCGCGGCGTGATCGAGGTGGTGCGCGGCTTGGACGGCGACAGCCTGTTCCGTTGTCTGGCGCAGGAGATCGCCTATGCCGAGCTGTCCCGCCATGATGCTGCGCCATGCCGGGACAAGAGCTTTACCGCCTACGCCGCCTCCTATGCCCTGTGCGCCAAACACGGCGTTGACACAAAAGGCTACTACTTCGGCAAGGTGACGGAACACTTTGCGGAATGCGACGGCAGGGAGATTCGCGGGGAGATTAAGGCCATCCGCGACACGGTGAACGACGTGTCCACCCGCATGGCGCGTGTCCTGAATCCGCCCGAGAGGAAAGCTCCTGCGCAGGAGGCGAGGTCATGAAGGAAGAAGTCAAGGTGATCGAACTGGACAAGCCCGCCCAGGGCGTCATGTACGCCGCGCTGAAAGACCTGCACGACAAACGCCTTGCCGAGGGGAAGGCCACAGCGCCAGTGGATGAAGTCATCGGCGACCTCTATACAGCCCCGGTCAGAATGAGGAAGGTTCGCGCCGGTGAAGCGAGATAACCGG